>NZ_JBEZXZ010000207.1:0-15837 GCF_040638275.1 Actinoplanes sp. NPDC026623
CGGGCGGCGGCCGAGCTCGCCCGGGTCTGCCGGCCGGGCGGGACGGCCGCGGCCTACGTCTGGGACTACGCCGAGGGCATGGCGATGATGCGGCACTTCTGGGACGCCGCCGTCGCCCTCGACCCGGGCGCCGCGCCGCTCGACGAGGCCCGGCGCTTCCCGCTGTGCCTGCCCGGACCCCTCGCCCGGCTGTGGGTGGGCGCCGGATTCGCCCGGGTCGACACCCGGCCGATCGAGGTGCCGACGGTGTTCGCCGGCTTCGACGACCTGTGGCGGCCCTTCCTCGGCGGCCAGGGACCGGCACCCGGCTATGTCGCGGCGCTGCCGTCGCGGCGGCGCGCGGCGCTACGGGACCTGCTCCGCGGGCGCCTGCCGGCCGAGCCCGACGGGTCGATCCGGCTCGCCGCCCGCGCCTGGGCGGTACGCGGCACCGTGCACTGATGGACGACAATGGCGGCATGCCTGTCGTTGAGGCGACCATCGTCGTCCCCGTGCCACCGGATGTCGCCTTCGCCGTGTCGCAGACCACCGCCCCGGTGCGGTACCGGTGGGATCCCTTCGTGCGCGAGCAGCATTTCGTCGACGGCGCCACCCGGCCCGCCAAGGGCGTGCGCACCTTCACCCGGTCCCGGCACGGCATCGCGATGATCAGCGAGTACGTGTCGTTCCACCCGCCGACCAACGTCGGCATGAAGATGGTGCGCGGGCCCTGGTTCTTCGAGATGTTCGGCGGCGGCTGGCGCTTCGCGCCCGCACCGGACCGGCCCGGCCACACCGTCGCCACCTGGCGCTACAACTTCCGGTGCCGGCCCGCCGCGCTGCGCCCGGCCGCCGAGCGGATCGGCACGTGGCTGCTCGGTCGCGACATCCGCCGGCGGATCGCCGGGTACGCCCGGGGCTGTGAGGACCCGGCCGTGCTCGCCGCGGCCCGCCAGGCCCTCGCCGACCGGGCCGAACAGGACCACCCCTAGACCGTCGGTATCAGGCAGAACGGTTTGCCGGCCGGGTCGGCGAAGACGCGCCAGTTCGGTTCGTCGCCGGCCAGCCGGGCGGCGCCCAGGCCGAGGACGGCCCGCTCGGCCGAATCCAGGTCGCGCACCGCCACCTCGAGGTGGAACTGCTGCGGGAACGCCGGATCCGGCCAGCGCGGCGCGGTGTACCCCGGCACCTGCTGGAACATCACCGGCTGCGCGCCGTCCTCGCCGATCATGGCGATCCCGTCCCCCTCGTACGTCACCGGTTTGCCGAGCAGTTCCGCGTAGAACCGGCTCAGCGTCGCCACGTCGGGGCAGTCGAGCATGACGCCCATCAGCGTGGTCCGCGGCACGTCCGGGTTGAGGCACAGGTCGAACGGGTGGCCGGCCGGGTCGGCAAGCGTGTGCCACTGCTCGTTGCGGCGCAGCACGGTGGCACCGAGCCGCTGTGCCCGTTCCGTGGCCGCGGCAAGGTCCGGCACCCGGAAATCGAGGTGGGCCTGCTGCGGACGGTCCTGGCCCGGCCAGCGCGGCGGCACGTGGTCGGCGGCCGGCTGCAGGCCGACCCGCCAGCCGTCGCCGGCATCCAGCGTGATCCAGTCGTCGTCGCCGTCGGGTACGCGTCGCCAGCCCGCGAGCCGCTCGTAGAAGGTGGCGAGGCGATCGATGTCCGGGGCGTCCAGGGCCACGGCCAGCAGCGAGCCGATCGCCGGCCGGTGCGGTGCGGAGGTCATGCCCCGATCCTGCCGACCCGCGGGCAGGCCCGCCACCGGGGCGCAACGCCGCCGAGAGTCGGTGACACCGAGCGGTACCGTCGACCGTGGCGGCCGGACTTGCGGCCGGCCGCCGCCCTGACCGCAAGCAGGGATGTGACGACCGATGGACCTCGCCGACGAACTCCTCCGACTACGTGTACAGCGCCGCCTCTCGTACCGGCGGCTCGCCGCGCTCTCCACGGTCAGCCCCAGCCAGATCAGCGACCTGGAGAAGCGCCGGCGGCGACCAACCCGCGAGATCATCGCCGCTCTCGACCAGGCGCTCGGCGCGCACGGCCGCCTCCTGGCGTCGCTGCGCACCCCGGCGCCGGACGACGTCGAGGGCGAGCTGGAGGCGCTCGAGCCGGCACAGCGCGCCGCCGCGACCGACGTCAGCGACGGCACCCTCGACCGGCTGGAGCGGGCCGCCGACGCGATGGCAATGTCGTACGCCACCGCTGCGCCCATCGACCTCCTGCCCCGGGTGCGGCGACACCTGCGCTACGTTGACCAGCTGCTCGACGGCCGCAGCACGCTGCGGCAGCGTCGCCGGCTGCTCGTGGCCGGCGGCTGGCTGGCGCTGCTGCGCGCCACCCTGCACGTGGACCTACGGCAGCGCGCCGCCGCCGACGCGCACCTTGGGACCGCGGCGGCTCTGGCTGAGCAGGCTGAGCATGCGGAGATCGCCGCCTGGTGCCTGGAGACGCAGGCGTGGGATGCGCTGACCCGCGGCGACTACCGGCGCGCGGTGGACCTGTCCCGCGAGGCTCAGGCCGTCGCGCCGGCCGGAGGTTCCGCGATCGTGCAGGCCACCGCGCAGGAGGGCCGCGCCTGGGCACGCCTCGGAGACCAGGCGGCGACTCGCGATGCCCTGCGCCGCGTCGAGGGGATGGCCGAGCGCTACCCCCAACCCGAGCATCCCGAGCACCATTACCAGTACGACCCGCGCAAGTCCCACTCGTACGCGGCCACGACCCTGGCATGGGTCGGCGACCCTGGCGCCGAGCAGGTGGCCCGCGACGTCATCGCCGAGCTGGAGGCGGAAGGGGCGCGGCCGCGCCGGGTCGCCTCGGCCCGGCTCGACCTCGGGTTGGCGCTGCTGGCAGGTGACAAGCCGCGGCCGGAAGAGGCGGCAGCGGCGGCGCGTGCGGCGATCCGCTCGGGCCGGATCGTGCCGTCGAACTGGTGGCGGGTCGCGGAGGTGGTCGCCGGAGTGGATGGAACCGGTTCGCCGGAGGGCCGCGAGCTGCGCGAAGAGGCCGAGGCGGCGCATCCGCACGAAGAGCGCTGACCCTGTCCGCATCCCTGCGGACGCAGCCGCGTGTGCTGCGGACACCGGCATGCTCCATATTCCGTGATCGCAGGACCACGATCGATCGCGGAGGCGGCGGTCGGTGCCATCGTGAGAGATTCCCGGCCGTCGCCTTCCCGGAGCGGGAGGCAACGATGAGCGAGCACGTGGGCGAGCGGCCGTCCTGGGATTGCCGCAGCTGTGGGATGCCGTGGCCGTGCGACCCGGCGCGCGAGGCCCTGGCCGCCGAGCTGGGTCCGATTCAGCTCGCCATGTACGCCTGGGCCAATCTCGAGCAAGCCGCAGGCGACCTGCCGGGCATGCCCGTGGGCGAGATGTTCGACCGGTTCCTCGCCTGGACGCGGGCTACACCGGCGGCACGATCGATGCCCGATGCCGGGCACCCGGTGGCTCGGAGGGTCAGTACTCGTTCTTGATGACGAAGTAGGTGCCGCGGATCGTTCCGGCCAGCTTCGACTTCTGCCGGGCGAACTTGAACGCCCCGAGTTCCTCCGGAACGTCCATGCCGTCGGAGAGCTTGAATCCGACCGCCCGTTTCCCGCCGTCGTCGATCGTGTACATCACGTTGATCGACAGGCCGCTCTCGTAGAAGACGTACGCCATCCGGATGTTCTCGACCTGGAACTCGGTCGCCTCGAGGGGAGGGGAGGAGATGACGATGCCGCGTTCCTTCTCGAGGATGTGGCTCACCCAGTCGACGGTCGACCGGGCCTCGCTCGCCGGCTCGACCGTGAAGACGTGGTCGTACTTGTTCTTGAAGTATCGGGCCTCGTTCGCCCGCAGGCCGGCAAGCGCGTCCGCGACCGGCGACGACTCCAGGCCGACGGTCGAAACGGTGCCGAAGTCCACCGCATGGGACATGACATCTCCTGTAGGCCTCGGGGTCACGGCCCTGGTCAGCCTAGCGGTGCGCGCGGCCGGACGAGTCCGGCTTCACGGCATGCGGAGTGGAGGCAATGCGCCCGGCGGCCGGCCGGACGCATTGTCATCGGCGATCGGCCCGGATCAGAAGGGGGGCGCGTCCTCGCCCATCAGCGCCAGCACCACGCCGCCCTTGCCCCGCTTGACGCCCTGGACCACGACCTTGCCGGTGCTGCCGTCGGGCAACTCCAGCGTGAAGGTCTTGCCGACCGCGTTCTTGGGGCCGTTGCCGGCGCTGTCGGCGGGCCGGAAGTCGCCTGCCCACGGCGGGACCCCGCCCTTGCGGGCGGGCTCGGCGAAGAGCGCCGCCCTGCCGGGAGTCCGGGTGCCGTCGGCGGCGAGAAGCACTGAGTCGCTGCGATAAGTAGCCATATACCGCAAGGCTAACCCGGACCGCGCTCAATTGCGGCAAGGAAAACTCGGCGTACGGCAAACGGTCACAGGTAGCGACCGGCTTGGCCTGCCGGCACCCTTGAACGATCATGGTCCGGTGCGGGATGCCGAAGTGGTGACGTTGTGGCGGCCGACCGGCCCGGAGGAGCTGGCGCTGGTCGAGGGCTCGGGCTGGCGTGCCTGGCCGCCGCGGCTGCCGGACCAGCCGATCTTCTACCCGGTGCTGAACGAGGAGTACGCCACCATGATCGCCCGGGACTGGAACGTCCCGGCCTCCGGCGTGGGATACGTGACCCGGTTCGAGGTCCGCCGGTCGTTCCTGGACGGGTACGAGGTGCATCAGGTCGGCGGCCGCACCATCCTGGAGTACTGGATCCCGGCCGAGGATCTGGGCGAGCTCAACGCCGACATCGTCGGAACGATCACCGTTGTCGCCGAGTTCCGCTGAACCCCGTCGGGGCATACTTCCACCCATGTCGATGCGGGGACGATGGATCGCGTTCGGCGCGGTGCTGGTGATCGGGGCGGCCGGCGCGTGGTGGTACATCGACCACCGCCTGAGCATGCATCCGGACGTGCAGCTTCACGACACCGCGGCGGCCGACGCCGCGAACAAGGTCGACAACGTGGTCGCCCGGTTCGACTACGACCGCGCCAACCGGGCCGACGAATTCGTGCACAGCGCGGGCCTGCAACCCGGCGTCCAGGTTCTGTCCGTCGCCGGCGAGTCGCACTGGGACACCGGTGTGACCCTGGTGCTGAAGGTGACCGGCAAGGGCTTTGCGACCGGCGAGGACGGCTCGGTGATCCTCGATCGCGACGTCCCGATCTGCTTCCGTCTCCAGCTGGGGCCCGACGATGACAGCCGCGACGACGACATCGACTGCCCGGTGGGCGCGCCGATCCCCACCGCCTCCGATCCGTCGCTGGACAACGTCGACGAGGCGCTGCGAAGCGCCCTGAAATCCGTCGGCCCCAAGGAATCCGCGGTCCGCGCGGCGGTCGCCCGCCTGAGACTCGACCCGGCCGTCAAGCAGGACGTTGTCGCGCAGGACGACGTCGTCGGCGTCGCGTTGCGCGCCTCCCAGTACGACTGCATCGTCGCCCGCGTCACCGCACAGGGCGCGGAACTCTGGCGGCCGTCGCGCATCCAGCTGGCCCCCGGCGAGCTGGACTGCTCCGCGGGGCTCGCCCTGGGCACCACCTTCGGCACCACCCCGCACTGAGCCGGCGCGGCAGGGCCGCGAACGTCATCCCGCACCCTGCTGCCTGACGAAGAGCTCGACGGCGTCCTTGGCCTCTTTCAGCCCGGCGCCGGTGGCCTCGCGGTACCTCTGGATAGCCAGGAGCTTGCGCCCGGCGAGCAGCTCCCGCAGAACCGGCCCCGGGATGCCGGGCTCGGGTTCGCGGATCTCCAGGTGGGCCATGATCAGGTCCAGCTTGCGCTCGACCGACGCCAGCCGGAGAGTCTTGCGGTCGACGGTGGGACGACGGCCGCCGGCGACGAGCGCGAGTATCAGCATCAGCGGCAGGAACACGATGAACGGCACGATCCACTCCATGGCCGCCATTCAACAGCACCGTCCACTGGGTACCGGAACGCCGGATGTGTGACGCGCGGATTTCCGAACGGCGGCGGAACGGCTGTTGCCTCCTCATCGCCCGGCATCTATGGTCGGTAACCATCCCACCGACTCGCGATCACTGCGTGTAGCCGATCGTCGAAGCGCTTCGATTGCGGCGTACCAGGAGAAGGACCCATGCGAAACAGGCACCTCCGGCGTGCTCTCGCCGTGGCCGCGGTCGCCCTCGTCACCCTGGCGGGCGCCTCCGCCGCGGCGAGCGCCGCCGAGCCGTCGTATCCGTTCCGGGACCCCCGCCTGCCCCTCGGCGCCCGCATCGACGACCTTGTCGGCCGGCTCACCCTGGACGAGAAGGTCTCGCTGCTGCACCAGTATCAGCCGGCGATACCGCGGCTCGGCGTCGACTTCTTCAAGACCGGCACCGAGGCGCTGCACGGCGTCGCCTGGTCCACCGACGTGGACGCGAACGGCGCGGTGGTGACCGCGCAGGGCACGGCGTTCCCGCAGGCCGTCGGCCTGGCCAGCACCTGGGATCCGGCGCTGCTGCGGCGGGTCGGGTCGGCGGTCGGCGACGAGGCGCGCGGTTACCACGCGCTGAACCCCCGGGTCTGGGGCCTGAACCTGTGGGCGCCGGTGGTGAACCCGCTCCGGGACCCGCGCTGGGGCCGCAACGAGGAGGGCTACTCCGAGGATCCGCTGCTCACCGGGGCGATCTCCACCGCGTACGGAAAAGGGTTGCAGGGTGACGATCCCGATCACCTGAAGACCGCGGCGACGCTGAAGCACTACGCGGCCTACAACAACGAGACCCGGCGCGACGTCACGTCGTCGAACGTGCCGCAGCGGGTGCTCAACGAGTATGACCGCCGGGCGTTCAAGCCGGCGATCGAGTCGGGCGCCGCGACCGGGGTGATGGCCTCGTACAACCTGATCAACGGCCGTCCCGCCACGGTGGACCCGGACCTGTCCGGGCTGGTCCGCGGCTGGTCCGACCGGCCGTTGTTCAACGTCACCGACGCCTGGGCGCCGACCAACCTGACCGGTTCGCAGGGCTACTACCCGACCCAGGCCGAGGCGGACGCGGCCGTCCTGAAGGCCGGGCTGGACAGCTTCACCGTCAACGACGCCGACGGCGCGCCGACGGTCGCCGCGATCAAGGAGGCCCTCGCCCGGGGCCTGCTCACCGAGGCCGCCGTGGACACCGCGGTCGGGCACGCGCTGAGCATCCGGTTCCGGCTGGGCGAGTTCGACCCCGACGGCGGACCGCACGCGGGGATCGGCCCGGAGGTCATCGACAGTCCGGCGCACCGCAGGCTGGCCCGGGAGGCCGCCGGCCAGGCGATCGTGCTGTTGAAGAACTCCGGCAACGCCCTGCCGCTGGCCCCCGGCGGCAGGGTCGCCGTGGTCGGCCCGCTGGCCGGCACCCTCTACACCGACTGGTACGGCGGCAAGCTCCCGTACGAGGTCACCACCCTGGACGGCATCCGGGAGCGCGCCGCGAGCGTGACCAGCAGCGAGGGCGCGGACCGCATCGCGCTCAGGGACGTCGGCACCGGCCGGTACGTGACCGCGACCGGGACCACCGACGCGAACCCGGTCACCGTCACCGGCGCGACCGCCGACGGCGCCGCCCAGTTCGACATGGTCGACTGGGGCCAGGGCGTCGCGACGCTGCGCAGCGTCGCCAACGGCAGGTACCTCGGCTACAACTGGGGTCCGTTCGTGACCCGCGACGCGCAGCCCAACGGCTGGTTCGTGCAGCAGCAGTTCAAGCTCGAGCGCCAGCCCGACGGCAGCTACGTGCTGCACTACGCGGGCTACGAGACGCAGGAGAGCTGGTTCGGCCCCAACACGTATGTCACCGTCGGGGCGGACGGGGCGCTGACGCTCGGCTCGGCCACCGCCGAGGGCGCCGCCCACTTCGCCCGCGAGGTGCTCAGCAGCGGCGTCGACCAGGCGGTCGCCGCCGTCAAGGGCGCCGACTCCGCGGTCGTGGTCGTCGGCAGCAACCCGTTCATCAACGGGCGCGAGGCGCACGACCGCACCACGATGGCGCTGGGCGAGAGCCAGCAGGCGCTGGTGAAGGCGGTGCTGGCGGCGAACCCGCGGACGACGGTGGTGCTGCAGACCAGCTACCCGGACACCATCACCTGGGAGCAGCAGCACGTTCCGGCCATCCTCTGGACCACCCACGCGGGCGCGGAGACCGGGCACGCCGTCGCCGACGTCCTGTTCGGCGACCGCAACCCGGGCGGGCGGCTGACCCAGACCTGGTACCGCTCGGACCACCAGCTCCCGGCCGACCTGCTCGACTACGACATCATCTCGTCCGGCCAGACCTATCTCTACAGCACGCAGAGGCCGCTGTACGCGTTCGGCCACGGGCTCTCGTACACCAGGTTCCGCTACTCCGGGCTGCGCACGCGGACCCGCGGCGACACGGTGACCGTGTCCGTCGACGTCACCAACACCGGAGGCCGCGCCGGCGACGAGGTCGTGCAGCTCTACACCCACCAGCGCACCTCGCGCGACCGGATGCCGGTCAAGCAGCTGCGGGCGTTCCAGCGGGTCAACCTGGCGCCGGGGCGCACCGCGACCGTCGACCTGCGCCTGAAGATCGCCGACCTGGCGCACTGGGACGTCACCCGCGGCCGCTGGGTCATCGAGTCGTCCACACACGACCTGCTGGTCGGCGCTTCCTCGGCCGACATCCGCCGGCGCGGCACGCTGCGCGTCGCCGGCGAGACGATCCCGGCCCGGGACCTGACCCGGACCACCCGGGCGGAGAGCTTCGACGCGTACGCGGGTGCGCGGCTGGTGGACGAGAGCAAGGCCCGCGGCACCGCGGTGGGCGCGTCCGCCGCCGGCGGCTGGATCGCCTTCAAGGGCTCGCGCCTCGGCACCGCCTTCACCGCCCGGGTCGCGGGCTCCGGCACGATCGAGGTCCGGGTCGGCTCGCCGACCGGCAGGCTGCTCGGCACCGCGCGGCCGGCGGCCACCGCCGATGAATACACGTACGCGACCACGACGGCCCGGCTCGGCCGGGCCGCCGGGAGACAGGACGTCTATCTGGTGCTCGGGGCGGGCCTGCGGCTGGCGACCTTCAAGATCGAATGATCGGTCAGTAGGATTCGGCTGACCAGCAGCAGCAGCGGAACCGGGGGAGGGGCGATGCCGACGATCAGCGACGTCGCCCGCGCGGCCGGTGTCTCGATGAGCACGGTCTCCTACGTGCTCAGCGGCCGCCGGCCGATCTCCGCCGAGACCCAGGCCCGGGTCAAGGCGGCGATCGCCGAGCTCGGCTACCACCCGCACGCCGGCGCCCGGGCGCTGGCCAGCAGCAAGACCAGCGTGCTGGCGCTGGTCGTGCCGCTGCGGGTGGACGTCAGCGTGCCGGTCATCATGCAGTTCGTGACCGCCGTGGTGACCGCGGCCCGGACCTACAACCACGACGTGCTGCTGCTGACCAAGGACGAGGGCACCGCCGGGCTGGAGCGGGTCGCCGGGGCCACCATGGTCGACGCGCTCATCGTGATGGACGTGGAGCGTGACGACGTCCGCATCCCGGCGCTGGGCCGGCTCAAGCAGCCGTCGGTGCTGATCGGGTTCCCCGACGACGCCGCCGGGATCGCCTGCGTCGACCTGGACTTCGCCGCGACCGCCGCCGAGTGCCTGAGCCACCTGGCCGGGCACGGGCACACCCGGATCGCCCTGGTCGGCCCCTCGCCCGCGGTCTACGAGCGCGGCACGACGTACGCGTCGCGGTTCCTGAGCGGTTTCACCGAGGCGTCCGCCCGGCTCGGGCTCGACACGGTCGCGCACCCGTGCGAGCCGGGCGCGAAGGGCGTGCGGGCCTGCCTCGCGCAGATCGACGCGGAGCTGCCGGACGTGTCGGCGCTGGTCGTGCACAACGAGGAGGCGCTGCTGCCGTTGCTGGAGGAACTGCGCAGCAGCGGCCGCCGGGTGCCGCAGGACCTGTCGATCGTGGCGATCTGCCCGCGCGACGTCGCGACCGGCCTGCCGGTGCGGCTCACCTCGGCGGACATCCCGGCGCACGACGTCGGCACGATCGCGGTCGACATGGCGATGAGCCTGCTCGACGGGCGCCGGACCCCGGGGACCCGGCTGCTGCCGCCGACGATCATCGAACGGGACAGCTGCGCCCCCCGCCCCTGAGAAATCCCCCCGTCACACTGTTGACATCCACGGGAGTCGTTCCCTAGCGTCTGCCCAGACCCCGTCATCGAAGCGCTTCGACTGGCCGCGTGTCGAAGCGCTTCAACGGCCTCGGTTCCCCCCTGGGAGGACGGCATGTTCAGACCACGAATGAGCTTCGCCCGCACCATTGCGCTGCTTCTGGCGGCGTCCCTCGGCCTTACCGCTTGCAGCGACTCCGGTTCCGACGACGAGGGCGCCGACGCCAAGTCGCTCACCCTCTGGCACTACGAGGGCCCGACCAGCGCCATGGGCATCGCCTGGAACAGGGCGATCGAGCTCTTCAAGGCGAGCCACCCCGGCGTCGAGGTGAAGTTCGAGGAGAAGAGCTTCGAGCAGATCCAGCAGAACGCCGGCATGATCCTCAACTCGGACAGCGCACCCGACATCCTCGAGTACAACAAGGGCAACGCCACCGCCGGGCTGCTGTCCAAGCAGGGCCTGCTCACCGACCTGACCGGGCAGGCCACCGAGCGCGGCTGGGACAAGCAGCTCAGCCCCAGCCTGCAGACCACCGCCCGGTACGACGAGGACGGCATCATGGGCAGCGGGAAGGTCTTCGGCATCCCGAACTACGGCGAGTACGTGATGGTCTACTACAACAAGGACCTCTTCGCGAAGCACAAGATCGCCGTGCCGGCCACGCTCGCCGAGTTCCAGGCCGCCATGGACACCTTCGTCAAGGCCGGCGTCACGCCGCTCTCGGTGGCCGGCGCCGAATACCCCGCCCAGCAGATCCTCTACGAGCTGGCCCTGTCCAAGGCGAACCGGGCCTTCGTCGACGACTACCAGCTGTACAAGAACAAGGTCGACTTCCACGGGCCCGAGCTGACCTTCGGCGCGCAGGCCTTCGCCGACTGGGTCCGCAAGGGCTACATCGCCAAGAACTCGGCCGGCATCAAGGCCGAGGACATGGGCGTCGCCTTCACCCAGGGCAAGTTCCCGATCATGATCTCGGGCAGCTGGTGGTACGGCCGCTTCGCCACGGACATCAAGAACTTCCAGTGGGGCACGTTCCTGTTCCCGGGCAACAGCCTGCACCCGGGCTCCAGCGGCAACCTCTGGGTCGTGCCGGAGAAGTCCAAGGCCAAGAGCCTGGCGTACGACTTCATCGACATCACCATGCAGCCCGAGGTGCAGGCGCTGCTCGGCAACTCCGGCGGCGTTCCGGTGGCCGCGGACCCGTCGAAGATCACCGATGAGAAGAACAAGGAGCTCATCGCCAACTTCGCCAGGATCTCGTCGAGCGACGGACTGGCCTTCTACCCGGACTGGCCCGCGCCCGGCTACTACGACGTCATGGTCGGCGGCGTACAGGGCCTGATCAACGGCTCCAAGACCCCGGCACAGATGCTCGACGAGGTCTCGAAGCCGTACTACGACAACCTCGCCGACCTCGGCAAATGAGCCGGCCGCGACAGGGAGGCCGGCGCGCCGGCTACGGGGTGTACCTGATCCCGGGAGTGCTGGCCTCCCTCGCGGTGATCGTCGTTCCCCTGGTGATGACCGTCGGGATCAGCTTCACCCGCTGGCCGGGCATCGGCGCTGCGACCTGGATCGGCTTCGACAACTACACCCGGCTGTTCCACGACGTGAACTTCTGGGCCTCGTTCGGCCACATCCTGCTGCTCATCGTGGCGATGGCGGTGATACCGACGCTGCTCGGCCTGCTGCTGGCGGCCGTGCTGTTCGACTACGTCGCCAAGGTCTTCAAGCCCCGCTGGGCCAGCGCCTTCCGGTCGGGCTTCTACCTGCCGCAGGTGCTGCCGGTCGCGGTGACCGGCATCGTCTGGGGCTGGATCCTGCACCCGAGCTACGGCGCGCTGAACCGGATCCTCGAATCGGCCGGGCTCTCCTCGCTGACCCGCAACTGGCTCGGCGACCCGGACTACGCGCTCTACAGCGTCATGGCGATCATGATCTGGGTCCAGCTGGGCTACCCGATCGTCATGTTCATGTCCGGCCTGCAGCGCATCGACCCCGAGCTCTACGAGGCCGCCGACCTCGACGGCGCCGGCTGGTGGCAGCGCTTCCGGCGGATCACCGTGCACCTGATCCGGCCCGAGTTCTACGTGGTGCTGGTGACCACCACCATCGCCGCGCTGAAGATCTTCGGGCCGATCTTCGTGCTGACCCGGGGCGGGCCGAGCAACGCGACCCTGGTGCCGTCCTACTTCGCCTACAAGAACTTCTTCGAGAAGGCGCAGGTCGGCTACGGCTCGGCGATCTCGACGGTGCTCACCGTGTTCATCGTCGTGCTGGCGTTCGTCTTCCTGCGCCTGCAGACCCGCGACCAGGAGATGAACAGGTGAGCGTCGCGCGCCGGTACCCGGCCAGATACGTCGTGCTGGTCACGCTGCTCGTGCTGCTGCTGCTCGTCGTGGCGCCGCTGCTGGTGGTGGCGCTCAACGCGGTCAAGAGCCCGGCGGACTACGCGGGCAACGGGCCGCTGTCCATCCCGCAGTCGCTGCACCTCTCCGGCATCGTCGACTTCTGGAACCGCGTCGACTTCGGCCGCAAGCTGCTGAACAGCTTCGTCACCAGCGCCGTCGTGGCCGTGCTCGGCGTCGTCCTCTCGGTCTTCAACGCGTACGCGCTGGGCATCGGCCGGGTGCGGGGCCGGGTCTGGTTCCTGGTCTTCTTCCTGGTCGCCAACCTGTTGCCGCAGGAGGTGCTCGTCTATCCCCTGTACTACCTGTCCAAGAGCCTGCACCTGTACGACAGCCTGCTCTCGATCATCATCATCTTCACGGTGATACAGAGCGCGTTCGGCACGTACCTGCTCTCGTCGGTGTACGCCGAGTTCCCGACCGAGTTGCTCGACGCCGCCGAGGTCGACGGCGCGGGCCGCTGGCGCACCCTGTGGGGGGTCGTCGTCCCGGTCAGCAGGCCGACCCTCGCGGTGCTGTTCACGTTCTTCTTCATCTGGACCTGGAACGAGTTCTTCCTGCCCCTGGTCTTCCTGATCTCGAACGCCAACCAGACCGTCCCGGTCGCGCTCGGCGTGCTGCAGGGCGACAGGCAGATGGATGCCACCACCACCAGCGCCTCGGCGCTGATCGGCATCCTGCCCGCGATGCTCTTCTTCCTGATCTTCCAGCGCACGCTGACCCGCGGCATCACCGCCGGCGCCATCAAGTAAAGGAACCATCATGAAGTTCACCGACGGCTATTGGCGCAAGCGCGACGGCCTGACTGTGCTGCATCCGGTGCAGCTGCAGGACACCTCGGCGCGGGCGGACTCGCTCACCGCGTACGCGACGGCAAAGCGGGTGCACGGGCGCGGGGACACCCTCGACGCCCCGATCATCACGGTCGCCTGCACCGCGCCCGCGCCCGACGTCGTACGGGTGACGATCAGTCACTTCGCGGGCCAGGTGCCGCGCCTTCCGGTCTTCGAGATCGCGGCCGAGCCGGGCTTCCTGCCCCGGGTCGACGAGACGAGCCTGACCTCGGGCGAGCTGACCGCGCGGTTCGCAGGCGGCGAGGCGTGGCGGCTCGACTTCCTGGCCGGCGGCCGGCGGCTGACCGGCAGCGGGGGCAAGGGCATGGGCATCGTCGACGCCGACGGCGAGCACTACGTGCACGAGCAGCTGGACCTGGGCGTCGGCGAGGCGGTCTACGGCCTCGGCGAGCGGTTCGGGCCGCTGGTCAAGAACGGCCAGTCGATCGACATCTGGAACGAGGACGGCGGCACCAGCAGCGAGCAGGCGTACAAGAACGTCCCGTTCTACATCACCAACCGCGGCTACGGCGTGCTCGTCGACCACCCCGGCCGGGTGTCCTTCGAGGTCGGCTCCGAGCTGGTCTCCCGCACCCAGTTCAGCGTCGGCGGGCAGACGCTGTCCTACCTGGTGATCTACGGGCCGTCCCCGGCGGACATCCTGCGCAAGTACACCGCGCTGACCGGCCGCCCGGCGCTGCCGCCGGCCTGGTCCTTCGGCCTGTGGCTCTCCACGTCGTTCACCACCTCCTACGACGAGGAGACGGTGACCGGCTTCGTCGACGGGATGGCCGAGCGGGACCTGCCGCTGAGCGTCTTCCACTTCGACACCTTCTGGATGCGCGAGTTCAGCTGGTGCGACTTCGAGTGGGACGCGCGGATCTTCCCGGACCCGCCGGGCATGCTCAAGCGCCTCTCCGACCGGGGGCTGCGCACCTGCGTCTGGATCAACCCGTACATCGCCCAGCGCTCGGCGCTGTTCGCCGAGGGCATGGCGGCCGGCTACCTGGTACGCCGGGCCGACGGCGACGTCTGGCAGTGGGACCGCTGGCAGGCCGGCATGGCGCTCGTCGACTTCACCAACCCCCAGGCCCGCGACTGGTACGCGGGCAAGCTGCGCGCGCTGCTCGAGATGGGCGTCGACGCCTTCAAGTCCGACTTCGGCGAGCGCATCCCGCTCGACGTGGTCTGGCACGACGGCTCCGACCCGGAACGGATGCACAACTACTACACCCAGCTCTACAACCGGGTGGTCTTCGACGTGCTGCGCCAGCACCGCGGCGAGGGCGAGGCCGTGGTCTACGCCCGCTCGGCGACCGTCGGCGGCCAGCAGTTCCCGGTGCACTGGGGCGGCGACAACTCGTCGACGTACGAGTCGATGGCGGAGAGCCTGCGCGGCGGGCTGTCCCTGGCGGCGTCCGGCTTCGGCTTCTGGAGCCACGACATCGGCGGGTTCGAGGGGCTGCCCGACCCGGCCGTGTTCAAGCGCTGGATCCCGTTCGGGCTGCTCTCCTCGCACAGCCGGCTGCACGGCAACCAGACGTACCGGGTGCCGTGGCTGTTCGACGAGGAGGCCGTCGACGTGCTGCGCGCGTTCACCAGGCTCAAGCACGCGCTGATGCCGTACCTGTTCGAGGCGGCCGGCCGCGCGCACCGCGAGGGGCTGCCGGTGATGCGGCCGATGATCTTCGACTTCGCCGACGACCCGGCGGTGACGCACCTCGACCGGCAGTACCTGCTCGGCGACAGCCTGCTCGTCGCGCCGGTGTTCAGCGAGCACGGCGACACGTCCTACTACGTGCCGGCGGGCCGCTGGACCGGCTACCTGACCGGCGAGGTGGTCGAGGGGCCGGGCTGGGTGCGCGAGACGCACGGCTTCGCCAGCGTGCCGCTGCTGGTGCGCCCGGACTCGGTCCTGGCGATCGGTGCCCGCGACGACCGGCCGGACTACGACTACCGCGACGGCATCACGCTACGGCTGTTCGAGCTGGCCGAGGGGACCCGGACCACGACCGTGCCGGGGCCGGCGGGCAGCACGCCGGCCACGTTCGAGGTGACCCGCGACGGCGCCACGGTCCGGGTGGTCCGGTCGGGCGACCCCGCGCCGTGGCGGGTGCGATCCGGCGACACCGTGGTGGCGGTGGACGCCGGCGGGACCACCTGCGAGCTGACCCTGGATTAGCGGCGCCCCGGCGGGGGACCCTGGACCTCATGGTGACTCAGCCGCTCTGGACCGGACCCGCCGTCGCGCTCGTCAACCTCTTCGACCATGACGGCGCGGTCGAGGCGAAACGGACGGCGGACCACGCGTCGCGGCTGGTCGCGGCCGGGATCCGCGGGGTGCTCGTCAACGGCAGCACCGGCGAGGCCGCCGCGCTCACCGACGCCGAGCGGGTGGAACTCGTCGCGGCGGTCCGCCAGGCCTGCCCGGGGGTGCCGGTCATCGCCGGCGCCTCCGGCG
>NZ_JBEZXZ010000208.1:0-15786 GCF_040638275.1 Actinoplanes sp. NPDC026623
CCGACCGCCGTTTGGGTGACCCAGACCGCCCGCAACTTGGTCCTGGACCTCGAAGACACCGGCTGCCAGGTGAAGTACCTGATCCGCGATCGTGAGGGCAGGTACCCGGCCCTGTTCGACACGATCCTCGCCGACGCCGTCATTGCCGTGGTGCTCAGCGGCGTCCGCATGCCTCGGATGAACTCGATCATGGAACGGTGGATCCGGGCCTGCCGCTATGAGCTGCTCGACCGGACCCTGATCTTCAACCGGGCCCATCTGCTGCATGCCCTGCGCGAGTATGAACGCCACCACAACGAACACCGGCCGCACCGAGGCATCGCGAACGCCCGGCCACTGCGAGCATTACCCGACCCGACTACCGAGCCAGCAGCCCTCGCGCGTCTACGCATCCGCCGACACGATCGGCTCGGCGGACTCCTCCACGAATACGAGCATGCCGCTTGACCAGCACGGATGGCATTATCGGCACCCGCAGGGTTCCCCGTGAGTTGGTCTCATCTAGTGCCGGCCTTGAGTCGCTGCCAGCCCGTGACCAGGCGGGCGCCGTTGTCGCGCAAGGCCCGAGACAGACCGCTGACCCCCGTCAGGGCGACGCGATGCCGGCGGTCCTGTCGGCGTAGGTGTGCCAAGGGGTTGAAGCTGCCGGAGCGCAATCGTCCGGAGCGCGAGATCGTCGAGGATCAGCAGGAGGCCGCTTACACCGCTGCTCCGGAGCCTGGCTGACATCGGAGTGGGGACACGTTCAGCCGAGAGCGGCGACCATCTTTTCGATCTCGTCGACGACGAGCTGGGGCTTGTCCTGCGGGATCTCATGTGAGCTTCCCGTGGCGGTGATGAGTGTGCGCCCAGGGCCGGCCGAGACGAACGCGGCCGCCGCGTCGCGCCAGTGCTGGGCGTCCTGCGGAGATCCGTCGAACGGCGTCTTCTCGGACGCGATGTAGGTGACTGGGACGCTGTCTGGCCAGGAGACCTTGTGGTACGCCTGATGGGTGGGACCGAAGTTCTCGGACGTGGCGATCAGCTGCCGGTTCGCTTGTGTCGAGGGCTGCTTCTTGAGCGTTTCAATGTGCGGCGCGGTGACCGCGACGAGGCGCTGTATTTCCGTATCGGTGAAGAACTGCGGCACGTTGGCGTCGACGAGGACCTCCCCGGACAGCACGCCCGGGTTGGCGCGGGCGAAGTAGGTGGCAACCTCCCCTGCCTGCGAGTGGGACACGAGGATCACGTTGTGGGTGACGCCGAGCTCGCGCAGACCGGTCTGCAGGTCAGAGGCGGCGGCTCGGCCATCCCAGGGGCTCTTCACCTCGTCACTGTTGCCCAGCCCGGCCCGGTCGTAGGTGATGATCTGCGACCCGGTCGCCTTCGACAGCTGCGGGACGATGTCTTTCCACTGGGTGTGATCCTCGCCGCCACCGGAGTCCAACACGATGGCCGGTGAGTGCCCGGGGGTGAGGTAGAACGCGAAGCGGTGCCCGTTGTTGGTGATCATGTGCTGACCCGCCGTGGGGGCCGGGTTTGCCGGCCCGGCTTCGGTGGTCGAGGCAGCAGGAGCCGGAGCCGCTGGGCCGGTCGCGTGCGATGTTCTCGGCGCTGACGAATCACCGCACCCGGAGACCGCGCCGAGCACGGCGACCGGTAGGACAAGGGCGAGGACTGCCCGGCGGAGCCGAGACACTGCCTGAGTGGTGCTGAGATCGTTCTGCAGGTTCATGGAGATCATGTTTCGCGTTCTCTCGAGCCCGTTCGATCCTGCTGACACCCTCTTCGAGTGGGGGGCCAGCCCTACCGTTGCCACGAGCGGGCCAGAACCGACCCGGGAACTGTTGGCCAGGATGGTGTGAGTCGCCTGCGCGGTATCCGGATTCGGCAGTCCGGGCGTGCCGGCGACGCCCAGCATGTCACCCGCGGTAGTCGGAGTTATGGATCGCCCGGGCTACCCGCATGCAGGCACATCGACGGTGAGCATGCTGGGTAACCGAAGGCCGGTCCATGCGTCGGTCTCGGCGAGAGGGCCTGGCGCGGTCGAGGCGGAACGCACGTTCAAGCTCCCGACTACGTCGGTCACCTCGCCTGACGCGTGAGACCGCGTCAGGGACGGCCGTTGATGCCGGCCCTGGCGCTGGGGGCGAGGGGGTTGGTGGCGGTGAGATCGCGGGGCGTCAGGTCGAAGCCCTGCCAGTGGGTGCGCATGGGGCTCTGGTCCTCGTCGCGGGGGACGTGGTGGAAGCCGACCCGCACCCACATGATCGGGTCGGTCAGCTGCTCGCCGTCGGTGTAGTCGAGGATGGAACGCCCCGGGCATTCCGGGTCCAGGTTGAAGGTGGCGAACCTCTCGCATGCCCGGCTCTGGGTGAAGGACACGTCGGGGACGGTCTCCGGGCGGCTCTCGTAGACCGTTTCGGCGCCGAGGGTCAGCTCGTAGGAGCGCGGGTGATCGTCCGCGTTGACAGACGGGCTGACCAGGCGCCACCAGCGGCGGTTGGCCGTGGCCGGGTTCGCCTCCGTGGTGATCGGGGTGCGGGTGGACTCCAGGATCGCGGAGCGGCGGCCCCTCGCACCGGTAGGGGCGCTGTCGAATTGTTCGACCCGTTCGCCGCCTTGGCCGGCCAGGTTGGTGTCGACCCGCCAGATCGCGTTGTGGTGGTGGCTGGTGGCATGGTCCTGCGCGCCCTCGCCGATCGGCCAGCCCGCCTTCGGAATCGTGTAGTCGCCGGGTGAGAGGTCGCCAGTGGCGCCGAGGCGGGCGGTGATGCGGCCGTCGTCACCGAAGCGGTACTCCGTGAGGTACTCGGTCCTCCGCCGGCGAGTACATCCGCAGCTACGACACCGAGGACGACGCGCTCGGCCACCAGCGGACCGGCTTCGTCTGGACCGGCGCGCAGGCGGCCGGCCGGACCGACGGTGGTCTGTCTGCCGTCGGTCCGGCCGCGGTAGTGAGGGTTTCTCCATCACGACCATGACGATGTGTCCGGGCGGCCCTACTGCTGCACTGCGAGTCGAAGGCCGAGGGCGATGAGAATGCCGCCGGTGGCGGTGTCGATGCGCCGCCGCAGTCTGCGGCTGTGTCTCAGCCAGTGTCCGATGCGGCCGGCGAGGACGCCGACGCCGCCGTCGATCAGGAACTCCAGGACGATCAGGATCGCGCCGAGTGCCGTGAACTGCACCCACAAGGAGCCTAGGGCTGGATCGACGAACTGCGGCAGGAACGCCAGGGAGAAGGCGATCATCTTCGGGTTGGACAGGTTGGTCAGGAACCCGGTGAGGTACGCGCGGCGACCCGAGATGGTCGCCTCGTCGCCCGCGACCGCGACGAGATCGCCGCGCTGGCGGATCATCTGAACGCCCAGGTAGGCGAGGTAGACGGCGCCGGCGACGCGCAGCGCGGTGAACGCCGCGGGCACCGCGGTGAACAGGGCGCTGAGCCCGGCGGCGGCGACCAGGACGTGGATCACCTCGCTGGTGGCGATCCCGGCCGTGGCGAGCAGACCGGCGCGCGGGCCGCCGCGCATGCCCGAGCTCAGCACGAACAGCATGTCCGGGCCAGGAGCGAGGGTGGCGACGATCGTGGTGGCGGTGAAGGCGGCGAGCAGATGCGGATCGAGGGGCACCGGGCCAGGCTGCCTGATCACTCGTTCACGAACAATGCATGCTCGCATCGCTGAGCATAAGGTTGGCTTGTGCTCGATCCACACCGTCTGGCCCTGCTGCATGATGTCGCGGTCACCGGAACCATCGCCGGCGCCGCTGCCCGAGCGGGCTGCACCGCGGCTGCGGCCTCGCAGCAACTGTCCTCGCTCGAGCGTGACCTCGGCGCCGCGCTGCTCGAACGCTCGGCGCGCAGCGTCCGGCTCACCGAGGCCGGCCGCGTGCTCGCCGAGCATGCCGAACCGGTGCTGGCCTCGCTCACCGAGGCCGAGCGCGCGGTACGCGACGTGGCCGGGCTGCGCGGCGGCACGATACGGGTGGCCGCGTTCGCCACCGCCGGCACGAGCTTCGTCATCCCGGCCCTGGCGGCCTTCCGCCGCCGATACCCCGACATCGACCTGCGGTTCACCGAGTTGGAGTCCGCAGAGGCGCTGCCCCTGGTCCGCGCCGGCGAGATCGATCTGGCCGTCACCCACGACTACGCGCCACTGTCTCGGCCGAATCTGCGAGGGCTCGCCCAGCGGCCGCTCTACCGCGAGCCGTTGCTGCTGGCCGTACCCCGCCGCCTGTTGCCCACCGAGAGGGAGCCGGTCTCCCTGGCCGACTTCGCCGACGCGGGCTGGGTGGCCGCGCTGACGAGCACCGGTTTCCAGGCGGTGGTGGAGCCGGCCTGCCGGGCCGCCGGCTTCGAGCCGCGGATCAGCGGACGCGTGCACAGCTACCCGATGGTGCTCGCCATGGTCGCCGCCGGCTTCGGGGTGTCCCTCGTGCCCCAGCTCGCCGCCGGCGCCCAGCGTGGTCTCGGCTACCTGCCGGTCGGTCAGCCGCAAGGGCTGGCCCGGCAGATCCACGCCACCACCCGCGTCGGCGGCCGGTCCACCGCCGTACAGCGGCTGCTGCGCTGTATCACCGAGGCCCTGACCTCGAAGACGAGCTGACCAGCAGAGAAGGCGTGGCGCGTAACAGTCGGAAGCATGGATCTGGAGTCAGGCAAGGAGATCGATGACGGTCAGGCTGGAACGTGCCGCGCGTGTATAGAGCGCCCACGTGAGCGCGAGATCTTGCCAGGGAAGCCCGACGGGCGCATAAACCGTGACAGTGTCTCCGGACTGGCGGGCCGCGAGCGTGCCGCGCAGAGCCTCGGACATGGTACCGGCGGCCGCGTTGCCGTCGAGGCCGGCATTGGCCAGCGCGCCGGCCGTCGTGGCGAGGTCGAGGTCGTCGACGATCACGCGTGCTGCGCGCAGCAGGTCCGCGGAGAGCTCGATCTTGCCGGGTTCGTCCGCGCCGAGCGTCGTCAGGTGTTGTCCAGGTCGTACGTCGGCGGCATCGAGCAGGGGTTGCCGGGACCAGGTGGCGAGGATGACGACGTCGGCCTCGGCGGACACTTCACGGGCGTCGCCGACGACGTGTGAGGTCAGCGCCGCCGCCCGTGCCGGATCCAGGTCGCAGGCGACAAGCCGGCGCCATTCGCGCAGGTGCCGAAGGCCGGCCAGAGTCTTGGCGGCCTGTGCGCCGGCTCCCACTATGCCGAGCGAGTCGGCGCCGGGCGCGGCCAGCGCATGGGTGCCCAAGGCGGCGGACAGGCCGGTGCGCCACGCGGTGATGGCGGAGGAGTCGGCGAGCGCGAGCAACTCTCCGGACCGAAGGTCGTGCAGGCACACGACCCCGCGCAGTGCCGGCGTGGCGCCGGGGAACTTGGCGTTCACCTTCACGGTGTAGGCGTCTATGCCCGGCAGGAGTCCCGGCATCAGGCAGGTCGCGGTGCCCGGACCGGGCAGGTCGGTGCGGATACGCATCGGCGGCTGCCGCGCGGCCGGTGCCAGGAAGCCCTCCCGCAGAATCTCCAGTATCTGGCGCACCTCCACGAGGCCGTCGATCTGTGAACGGGTCAGGACGACGGTCACCGCGACGTCCTCGGTGCGGAGGTGGAGTAATCGTGCAGACGGCGCTCGAGGCCATCCTTGACCCGCGGCCAGTCGTCGTCGGTGATCGCATAGATCACGGTGTCACGCCATGACCCGTCGGCCCGCCGGCGATGCTTGCGCAACGTGCCTTCGCGGGTCGCGCCGAGTCGCTCGATGGCCGCCTGTGCCCGCTGGTTGCGGATATCGGTAACCAGCATCACCCGGACCGCGGCGAGTCTCTCGAACGCGAAGGTGAGCATGAGTTGTTTCGCTTCGGCGTTCGCGCCCGTGCCCCACCACGGCCGTCCGAGCCAGGTGTAGCCGATCGTCAAGGTACGCAGAACGGGATCAGGATCCGCGAAGGAGGTCGTGCCCGCGAACCGGCCGGTCGCCGTATCGATCTGGGCGTACGGGAGCCGAACCCCGCGGGCACGCGCGGCCAGGGCGGCGATCACGTGCAGGCGGGCATCCTCCTCGGTGGCCGGCCTCGCGAGAGCCCCTCCGGGCGGACTCTGCCACCGGAAGATCTCGGCCGCGTCCTCGTCGCTGCCTGCTGCCGCGAGATAACCGCCGGCCTGCTCGTACCGCAGGGGCTCGAGCCGGATCCGGCTGCCGGTCAACGTCGGCATCGCGTACCAGAGATCATCGATCACCGCGGCATCATCGCAGCGCCGAGACCATCTCGCCGCCCCTTGTCGACCGGGCCGGTCAGCGCACCATCAAGGGCAGGCTCGACGCACAACCTTCGGCCGGATCCTTGTTTCCTGATCTGGCACGCCGTCACGTTCGGTAGCGAGCGCTCCGCGGTAGAAGCGACCAGTTCTGCGAGTTGTATCGCGTTGAGGGCTGCGCCCTTGCGCAGGTTGTCGGAGGAACAGAACAGCGCGATGGCGTTCTCGGCGGTTTCATCTGTGCGGATGCGGCCGACGTAGGTCGCGTCGCGGCCGGCGGCCTGCAATGACGTGGGGATCTCCGTCAGGGTGACACCGGGGGCGCCGGCCAGCAGCCGGTGGACGTCCGCCGTGACGATGGGGCGTTCGAAGCGGGCGTGCACCTGGATCGAGTGGCCGGTGAAGACAGGGACACGAACGCATGTCCCGGAGACCTTGAGGTCCGCGATGCCGAGGATCTTGCGGCTCTCGTGGCGCAGTTTCTGTTCCTCCTCGGTCTCGCCGAGCCCGTCCTCAACCATCGCGCCGGCCAGCGGGAGCACGTTGAACGCGATGGGCCGGGCGAAGGTGGCGGAAGGACCGAGATCGACCGAGGAACCCCGGTGTACGAGGTCGTCGACGTGTTCGAGGGCGAGCGCGGTTTGGGCTTTGAGTTCGCCGATGGCGCCCAGCCCGGCCCCGGAGACCGACTGGTACGTCGTCGCTACCAGGGCGGTAAGCCGCGCCCAATCGTGCAGTGGTTTGAGCACCGGCATGATCGCCATGGTGGTGCAGTTCGGATTCGCGATGATGCCCCTGGGCCGGCGGGCGAGAGCTTCCGGGTTGACCTCGGCGACCACGAGGGGGACGTCGGGGTCCCGGCGCCAGGCGGAGGAGTTGTCGATGACGACCGCACCCGCGGCCGCGACCTTCTCACAGAGCTCGCGCGACGTGTCGGCACCTGCCGAGAAGATGACGATGTCCAAGTCGGTCCAGTCCGCGGTGCTCGCGTCCTCGACTGCGACCTCGCGGCCGCCCCATGACAGTGTCCTGCCCGCCGACCGCGCGGAGGCGAAGAGCCGTAACCGCCGAATCGGGAAGGCACGTTCGGCGAGAAGGGCGAGCATGACCGTGCCGACGTTGCCGGTCGCGCCGACGATCCCGAGCCTCATCCCGTCTTGCTGCGTAACGCCGGGCACTGTGCGTCCTTTCGACGATATTGAGTGATGCGATTGCTGAACGATCGGCCGCGGCGAAACCTCGGATGTGTGGCTTGATCAGGCTGAGGCGAGCCCGGCGTGACCGGCCGCCGCCATGATCGGGTGCCAGCGGGTGGCATCGAAGATCAACGCGATCGATTCGATGCGGTCGTCGCGCAGCCGGAAGTGTTCGGCGGTGCGTTGAGTTCCGACCGACGTGGCGGTGTGTACGTCGTAGACGAGGGTGGCCTCGGACTCGCCGTACAGCTCACTGATCATGTCGACGCCGGTGACCACCTGTAGGAAGCCGGAGAGCCCGGCCAGGTGGCCGGCGGCATCGTCGGAGCTGATCAGTGGGCTTTGGAAGGTGAACGTGTCGGCGAGCTGGACGGCCGCGGCGGCAACGTCACCGCCGAACCTGGCCTGGTGGTACGCCTGGACTGCTTGCCGGGTGCGGGCGGTTGCACTCATCCTTGAATCTGCTCCTCTGGACAGCGGGTCTGTTACTGCTGGTCTTCCGCGACGTGGAGGTAGAGGTGTCGCAGCGGCGCCGGGGCGCTCCAGATCGAGGTTGTCCAGCATGAGGCGATGCTAGAACGACTACGAGTGGCGGCGATGGACGATTTCACCGCCCCTACGCAAGATTCTTGCGTGCCCGCTTTGGGCTCTGCCGGTGACGGTGATCTCAGGCGGTGCCGGTGATGTGGAGACGCATCGCAGGGTCGGCCGTTCGCTCGAAGCCGAGAGACCGATAGAGCGGTTCAGCCGGTGGGGTGGCGCGGAGATCGACGGTGGCGATGCCGTGATCTCGATACCAGGCGAGAAGGGCCGTGGTGCACCAGCGGGAGTAACCGCGGCGGCGGTGGGCGGGGTCGGTCGCGACGTTGAAGACGTACCCGGTCAGTCCGTCGGGATTGCCTGGTCCACCGAGCCGTTCTTCGACCGTGCCCACGGCGCAGGCGGCGAGCCTGCTCGGGGCGTCCGGCTGTGCCACGACGAAGGCGACGAGAGTCGGCTCGGGTGCGAGCAGGCGCTTCTCGAGTGTCATCTGCGCCTGCTGTTGCCACCCACCGTCCGCTGGCAGATGGTCATGCATGGCGGCGATCAGGATGCCGCGGAGTCGGACCAGTTCCGCAGCGTCGGCGGCCGTTGCTCTGCGGACGTTGATCATCGGTCGATGATACGGAGCACCGCTTCGGTCGCGATGGATGCGCCTGCCTGACAGGTCATGGGAAGCATGGGCGTGGCCCGCGGCCGGAGTGGACATTCGGATTCGGCGTTGGCATGTTCCTGCCGGCCGCCAACGAGATCGCGAGACCGGCGAGCCGATTCAGGCATGAGGCCGCGCGGCGGCGAATACCTTGAGCAACAACCCGTGGAGCTGAGCTCGTTCCGCGGGAGTGAGGCCGCTGAGCAGGTTGTCGTCGACCGCCGCGGCTTCTTCCAGCAACCGCGCCAGCAGTGCGCGCCCGCTCGCCGTGATGGTGACCAGCACGCGTCGACGGTCGGCGTCGTCGCGGGTCCGCCCGACGTGGTCCGGGCCCGCGAGCTGGTCGATCACCTTGGCCATGTCGCTGGGGTCGACGCTCAGGCGGTTGCTCAGGTCGCGCTGGGCGTGCGGGCCGAAGTCAGCGAGAACGGCGAGGACCGACATGTGCCACATCCGGAGGCCGAGCGCGGCGAGGTGTTCGGCGCCGCGGTCCCGGCGGCCAAGGGCTGCTGTCGATATGCGACACGCGGATGATGGCGGCCGACCGGCCGGAATGGGGGCCGAATCTGCGCACTGCCCATCTGAGGGACCCGCAGGGCAGCCTGATCGAGTTGCAGTCCTACTGAGCGGACCCGGTGCAGACCCTCAGCCGTTGCCTGCTTCCACGCCGTAGGCGGGCATGGTCTCATACCTGCGTACCGCCGGGTTGGTCAGGAACAGTCGCTCGGCCACCTGCCCGTACGCGTCGAAGTCGGCGGTCAGCAGCACCACCACGAAATCCCACTGGCCGGCAACGTGGTAACAATGCTGCACCGCGGGTTCGCTGCGCAGAGATTCCCGGAAGGTGGCGTAGTTCGGGGCGGTGTCGCTCTCCAGTTCCACGAGGACCAACGTGGTCATCGCGAGCCCGAGCGCCCGCGAGTCGAGTACCGCGACCTGTGCCTTGATCACGCCGGCGGCCCGCAACCGGGCCAGCCGACGCTGCACGGCACTGGGTGACAAGCCGACCAGGTCGCCGATTTCGTGCAGCGGCTTGGCGGCGTCAACGCGAACCAGATCCAGCAGCCGGTGATCGGTGCGGTCGAGCGGAGGGAAGGTAGATGACACGCAAGAACCTTGCGCGACAGCGGCAAGATCGTCAATCGGTGCCTTCCGGCCGCTGATCCAGGATCGGCCGGGGGATTGGGCGTATCGTCGTTGAGTCCGGTGACGCCGTGGTGGTGGTTGTTCACGGCCAGCCGGCGGTCCGAACTCACGTTGAAGGGTGGCGCGATCGATGCTTGACGCCGGTAACGACCTAGCGGTCAATCGTGCCCTGTGGACCACGGTGAACGAGCAGTTCACCGACGCGCGTGCGCATGTGGCTTGGGCGGCCGAGGACTTCACCTGGGGGCTCTTCGACAACGCGGAGAGTCGGGTGGGCGCGCTCGGTGACGTCGCCGGGCTGGACGTCATCGAACTCGGCTGCGGCACCGCCTATGTCTCCGCCTGGCTCGCCAGGCTCGGCGCGCGACCGGTCGGCGTCGACCTGACGGCCGCGCAGTTGGAGACCGCCCGCCGCTGCCAGGAGGAGTTCGGTCTGCCTTTCCCGCTGATCGAGGCCAATGCCGAGGATGTTCCGCTGCCGGACGACTCCTTCGATCTGGCCGTCAGCGAGTACGGCGCGTGCGTCTGGTGCGACCCCGCGCGCTGGATCCCCGAGGCGGCACGGCTGCTCAGGCCCGGTGGGCGGCTCGTGTTCCTGACCAACAGCGCTTTGGTGACGCTGTGTGTCCCCGAGGAGGGCGGGCATGCGGGGGACCGGCTGTTGAGACCGCAGAAGGGCACGTCCCGGGTGCAGTGGCCCGGCGGTGGGGTCGAGTTCCATCCCAGCCATGGTGAATGGATCCGGATCCTGCGCGCGAGCGGATTCGTCGTCGAGGCCCTCCACGAGCTGTACGCCGACGACGAAGCGAAGACCCCCGAGTACTACGACATCGCCACGGCGCAGTGGGCGGGGCAATGGCCGGCCGAGGATCTGTGGACCGCGCGGCTGGCCCATTGACCGTGCTGTCGCCGCGCCCGTGTCGGCTTTCGTCGATCCGCCTGATCCCGAACGGGCCGAGGACAACGCCTTCGATCACGTGCTTTTCGTCAATCTGCGCGGCGTCCCTGGAGTTGCAACCCGCCCGGCGGCTGATCCCTCGGCCGTTCTCAACGGAAGGCCGAAAACTGTGGGTACCGAGCCTCCGTGTTCCCGTACGGAATGGAAAGCCCGGACCGCCGCCCTGCGCAAGCGGATCGCCGGCCTGAGGCCCGCGTCTCAGGCTCCGGCTGCCCCTCGCGCAGCTTGGAATGGTGGCGGCTGTAGGAGAAGTAGATGATCATGCCGATGATGAACCACACCGCGAAGCGCAGCCAGGTGGTCGGGGTGAGGAACGTGATCAGCCAGATCGAGAAGATTACGCCGGGGGCCGGTATCACCGGCATGCCCGGCAGCTGACACCTGGGCGTGGGTTCCGTCGTGGATCGTCATGGATTTATGATCTCCGATTCGGATCTTCGCCAGAACTATGTTCTGGCAGAGAAGCTAAAGGGTCGTTCTATTGACCGGTGTGCGGGTGTCGTCCGATGCGCTGGCCGCGTTCGTGGCTTCGCCGAGCACCTCATCAACCTCGAACGCGCCCTCACCGAGGCCGACGTCGCGTGGACGATCGCCGTGGAAGCCGAAGGACTGCCCATGACCCTGGACTTCGCTGCCCTGGGCGTCGGTTGGCCGTCGTCGCCGGATGCGTCCAACCCGCCCCCGGACTCGTAACCCGCCCCATCACCGACCTTCCCCCGTCACATTCCACGCGGTACATCGCCCCGGCGCTCTCGGCGACCCCCGCGTCGCCGACCTGCTCGCCCAGATCCGCGCTGACATCCCCGCCGAAGCCCGACCGCGCAGACAGACGACCCGCGCCGGGCAGTACCAACGCCGCCGTGCGTAGCCGCTCGTCGTCGAATCCGGCTCAGAGCGTGCCCAGTTCGGCGGCCGTTACTCGCTGCGGATGCAGCAGCCGCCAAGCCCCGGTACGCCGATTGATGTACAGGTGCGTCGCCTCGTACCGCGCTTCGCACTGCCACAGTCGGCCCTTGGCAGCCGTCCGTACGGTGAGCCACTCCACCTCAATCTGATGCTCGAATCGATGACTTACCAGCCGATACCAACCTCGATCTCATAGCTTTCACATTGGAGTTACTCACAGCGTTTGCGGAAGATAGAGGGGAAGTCATCCCTGCCAGCCTGACCCCTCCAAGCGGCCAACGGCAGTCGTTGCCTTCGACTGATGAACTCTCATGCCGGGCCGTCACCACCGTCCCGCAGCCCGGCGTTGGCGCGGCGAAGCCGCTCTAACAGCTCCACAGCCGGGCACGTTGGACACCGGACCTGATCAGTACCATCGGCATCGAACGATCAGACACAACGACCCGGCATCTTTCACTCTTAGCGGTCACCTTCCGTGACGTCGCCCCGTCACTTGAGATGCTGAACTGCCGATGATGCGTTCGATCATGCAGGTTAGACGCGGCCTCAAATACCGTCCGTAGCTGTCGGCGGCTACGGCTGTCCGGCGTGGATGCCGTCGAGCAGTACCCGCAGGTATCGATCGATTCGACTGGTCGGCTCGTCACCGATTCGCAGGGCGAGCGCGGTGCCGCACACCAGGTGGTGCAGGTCGTCGTCGGTGAGGTCGGGCCACAGGGAACCAGCCTGTCGCGCGCGCTCGAGCACGGAGCGGGCCGCCGCCCTGAATTCGGCACGATGAGCGGTTGTCTGCGCAGCAGCGTCTTGATCCGGACCGGTGGCGATCACTTCAGCGAACGCGGGATTGGTCAGTTGCCGCAGGAGCAGAGCGCGCAGCATTACCTCGACTCCGGTCCAGGCGTCATCGTGCCGGCTCGCGTTGCGCGCTTCCTCGATCAGCGTGGTGAAGGCGCTGTCGGCGAGCGCCTCGACGAGGGCCCGGCGGGTCGGGAAGTGCCGGTAGGCCGTCCCGACGCCCATCCGTGCCCGGCGGGCGATGTCGTTGAGCTGCAGAGCCAGGTCACCTTCGGCCATCGCCAGGCGGGCCGTGGCCAGCAGTTGGTCGCGGTTGCGGGCGGCGTCGGCGCGAAGCGGCGGAGTCACCACACCACTCTACCTAAGCGGATTGACAATCCGCTTCAACTGCTCTTGAATCGGATAAGTAATCCGCTTAGTGCTGGGAGAACTCATGCATCACACCGCAGACTGGACCCTTGCCGACCTCAACGACCAGGCCGGCCGCACCTTCGTTGTCACCGGCGCCAGCAGCGGCCTCGGCGTGGCGATCACCCGCCACCTCGCCGCACACGGCGGCCGAGTGATCATGGCGGTCCGTGACACCGCGAAGGGCGGGTACGTCCGTGCCCAGCTGATCGCTGACCACCCGACAGCCGATCTCCAGGTCCGTCACCTGGACCTGCTCGACCTCGACACCGTGCACGCATTCGCCGAGGGCCTGCGCACCGACGCTGTCACCGTCGACGCGCTGATCAACAACGGCGGCATCGGCAACGTGCCGCGCCGGCTCAGCCCGCAGGGCGTCGAGAGTCAGCTGGCTACCAACCACCTAGGCCACTTCGCCCTCACCGCCCTGCTGCTGGACCGGCTGAGCGCGGGACGCCACCCCGTCGTGGTCACCGTCGGCTCCGGCCTCTACCGCATCGGCCACCTCGACCCCGACGACTTCGCCGCCGAACGCGGATACTCACCCGGCCGCGCCTACGCCAGGTCCAAACTCGCCAACGTGCTGTTCGCCCTGGAACTCGACCGCCGGCTACGGGACGCCGGATCGCCAGTGCGCAGCCTGCTCGCCCATCCCGGTATGGCCAAGACCCAACTCGACCGCGAAGCACCCCCACTGGACCGGGCTGTCAGCAAGGTCCTGGGACTCGTCCTGCGCCGCCCCATCGACGAAGCCGTGACCCCGATCCTGTACGCCGCCACCGAAACCACCGCTGCCACCGGCCGCCACATCGGCCCAGGCGGTCCCTTCCGCCCCGCCCGGCCCACCTTCGAGAAACTCTCCGGCCCAGCCACCGATCCCGACCTCGCGCGACAACTGTGGTCACGCTCCGAGGCGCTCACCGGCCTCACCATCTCACCGGCATCGCACCATCGATGACACCGAAGACCCCAACGGAAACCGAAACCGACGCCGTAGTCAGCGTGCGCACATCTGCCGGTGCGGGTGAAGTCGCGGACGATCAGGGGCGGCGGTAGTCGGACGAGTCGAGGGGGATGACTACCTCAACAGCTCTACAGCCCAACCCGCCTACTCCTGACCCGCGTCTCCTGGCCGCGGCGGCCGCCGCGTACCGCGGTCAGTCCCGGATGCACACCGAATCCGACCTGCGCAGCTTCCTTCGCTGGTCGGCTGACCAACCGCTGGACCCGCTCGAAGCAGCGCGGACAGACATCGAACGCTACGTGCGCTGGCTACAGGACGTCCGCTGCTACCAGCCCTCAACGGTGTCCCGACGACTGTCCGCCGTGATCGGCTTCTACCGCGTCTGCGTCATCGACCAGATCCTGCCGCACTCACCAGCCGACTACGTCCGCCGGCCGCTCCTGCCACCCAGGTCACCCACCCTCGGCCTCAGCCATCTCCAGTTCGAGGCGATGATCACCGCAGCCAGGCTGTCGGCCAACATCAACGACTTCGCCCTGGTCGCGATGCTCGGCCTACTCGGACTGAGAATCTTCGAAGCCTGCGGCACCAACATCGCCGACCTCGGCGAAGAACACGGCCACCGCGTGCTGAAGGTCCGAGGCAAAGGCGGCAAGGTCGTTCTCGTACCGCTACCACCGGCAGTGGCCCGGGCGATCGACAGCGCCGTCGAGGGCCGCGACGACGGCCCGACCCTACGCAACGCCCGCGGCGCCCGCATGGACCGGCACGCACCAACCCGCCGGCTCAAGCACCTCGCCGAGACCGCGGAACTCCGGATCCCGAAGATGCACCCACACATGCTGCGGCACACCTTCGTCACCACCCATGAGATGGTCGACGCTCGTCGTCCGAAGGCACGCTCGTAGCCGATGAGAGTGCGCTGCACGGCCCAGGCGCCGAGTTCCGACGTTTGCCCGCCCTTGAACGCTGTTGTGCTGCACCATGCTGTTGTGAGGTCGACTGAGTGGGCTCGGGCGGCGCGCGAGTATCTGGTTCCAAACTACCCGGCGCATGGGGCCTCAGGAATGCCCTGCTCCACCAGCAGCCGATGGACTGGCTCCTCTGTTACGTGGTGATGCAGACACGGCCAGAGTCCCAGCGTTTCCAGCTATCGGCAGGCATCCAACTCCTGCGAACCTGCCGACTACTTGATTGCTGATCTTTTGGTTTTGTTTGCGACTTCCGGCACCCGATGTCGCTGAGTTTCGGCGCCAGCGAGATCTCAACGTTCTGGATGTTCGCGAGTTTGGACACCACCCCTCGTTTGGACCGGCTACGCCTGTCCTCGGAGAGCGCACCGCTCACGCAGGGTTACGGACGCGGAGGCGGGGTACGCGGCCGGTCCACCGGCTGGCCTCGTTCCACGACGCTCGGCACCGGGCCGCCGGCACGGCGTTCGGCACGCAGTTCGCCCGCGCGGATCACAGCCCGCCTCCACAGAGTCTGGATCTCCCGGAGGCGCTCACGCGGCAAGGCCACCCGGTTCCTCTCGGACATGTGCTGGAGCATCTGTTCGTACACGGCCCACTCCCGGCAGACCGACTTGCCGTTCAGGTAGCGCCACAAGGACGTGGTCCCCGGCATCGACAGCCCCGCCGAGAACGAAAAAGGCCTGGCGGACGCCCAGGCCTGGCTCTGCGGGCCGGACGGGATGAACTCCGCGTCGTGAGACGCCAGGCGGTGCACCGCGGTGGACGCGCGGGGCGCCCCCGTCTACCGGATCGACCCGTTCGCCGATCTTGTCGGGGTTTCTCGCAGAGAGCGCGGTTTCTCTGCGATGTCCGATGCTCTTGATCCGGGACGGCGTGAGCCCGCTCGGGGCCGGAACGGTGAGCCCGGCCCGGTTTGTGATCGACCTCTAAGCCCCTGGCGAGAACTCCTTCCCGTAACCCTCGGGTAGCCAGGGCGAGGTCCAGGGTGCCGCGGTGGTCAGGTTCTGGGTGTTGGTGCGGT
>NZ_JBEZXZ010000209.1:0-15645 GCF_040638275.1 Actinoplanes sp. NPDC026623
GGCGGTCGCCCCCCCCCGGGGCGCCCCACGACAAGCGGCCCCCCACCGTAGGGTGGCTGCCCGATCAACGGGTTGCGACGGTCAGCCGCGGTTGGCGTTGCGCCGGCGCCGGGTCGCGCCGATGAGCACCGCGCCGCAGAGCACCAGCAGCGCACCGCCCAGGATGATGGTCATCGAGTTGGCGCCGGTGAGCGCGAGCCGCGAGTTGTTCTCGGCCTGCGCGTCGTTCGCCGTCGTCTCCTCCTGGCCGGGGTCCGGCGCGCCGTCGTCGTCGTTCGTCGCGGCCTCGGCGGCGGCCTCCTCGGTGGCCTTCGTCTTGGTCGGCTCGGGCTCGGCGTTCTCGTCGTCCGCGGACTGCCCCTGGTCGTCGGCCTTGTTGTCGTCCCCGGCGGACTGGTCGTCTCCGGCGGACTGGTCGTCCCCGGCGGACTGGTCGTCCTTGCTGGTCGCCGGCTTGGTGGTCCTGCTCGGCTTCGGCGTCGCGGTCGACTTCTGCGGCGGGATCGTCACGGTGCCGGTCTTGGGCGGCTTGCCACCGGTGTCGGTCTTCGGCGTCGCGGTCGCACCGGGGTTCTGCCCGTTGCCGTTGTCGTCGGCCTGGTCGTCACCGTTGTTGCCGTTGTTGTTGTTCCCGTTGTTCCCGTTGTTGTTGTTCCCGTTGTCGCCGCCGCCGCCGTTGTCGCCGCCGCCGTTGTCGGCGGGCGGGGTCGCGGTCGGCGTGGCGGGCGGCTCGGTGGCCGGCGGGTCCTCGGGGTTGTCGGCCCGGCCGCCCTCGACCTTGACGCGGACCGCGTCGAGCGCCGGGGTCTGGTTGGCGCGCTGCATCATCGGGATGCGGTGCGAGCCGTCGCCGGCCCATGACGCGCACTGCGCGATGCCCTCCTGCGGCAGACCCGGTACCTGGATGGTCACGGTGTCGGGCTGCGCGCCGCCCCTCTTGTCCTCGGTCGCGACGAAGAACGCCGGAACCGGCGCCGGGTCGACGGCCTCGCTCGTGCTGGACAGCATCCGGCAGGCGGTGTGGAAGTGGCCGCGGACCAGGCCCTCGGCCGTGAGCACCGAGCTCTCGACGTAGTAGCCGCCCGCGCCGGCCGCGAGGAAGCGGTCCCGGACCAGGTTGCGGGTGCTGACCTTCAGGGTGAACGGCGTGTTCGCCTTCACCGTCTCGGGGAACTCGGTGATCAGCAGCGTCGGGTTCTTGGCGGCCTCGCCGACCTCACCGAACTCGGTGGAGACGCAGCGGTCGCCCTTCTGGAAGCCGTCGTGCGGCTCCTTGTCGCTGTCCTCGCAGCTGTTGGCGAGGATCGTCAGACCGTTGACCTGCTTGGCCGTGGTGTTGCCGGTCTTGCAGACCTCGACGGCCTCGGGCTTGGGGGCCGTCTCGCCCTTGGCGAGCTGGCCGTCGCCCTTGTGCTGGACGTCGCCGTCCTTGTCGGTGTAGGTGCCGACCTTGGGGTCGGCCGCGGCCTTCGCGCCCGAGGGGGCGGCGGTTTCGGCGGCGGGCTGGCACGCGGCGGTCTTGGTCTCGTCCGCATTGGAGATCTGGGTGACACCGATCACCCCGCCGAACGCGACCAGTACGGCGACGGCGGCGATGATCCTGCGGTCCGGGCCCCGGCGTGTGCCGGCCCGACGGTAGGTCGGCCTTCGCATGGGTGGCACCTCTTCTTCAAACCATTTCGGCGGCTGATGCTGCCAGCAGAGGAGGCCATTTCCGGGCCTCCATCCGCGGTGGCAACCAGACGTTAGGAGCACGGCTCACCGAACGCCAATTAAGGCCGAAAACTTGAGGATTTCTTAGGCGCGAATTAATGCAAAAATATGCATCCCATTTCGAACCCCTCACCTCCACCGTTCGGCTGATGTCCGACTGGTACGAACGGTGGAGGGATCCGGATGCGCACCGGTGTCGTGAGCGTACCCGCAGTAAGCGATCCGAGACACCGTCGTCACCCGGTTCGGCGGCCTCGCCGTCGACCCGGGATTGCGACAGGATGGGAATGCCGGAAAGGAGGCACGCCGATGTCCTTCGTGCACGGCACTGTCGCACCCGGTTACGAGAAGGTCCGTGAGGTCTTCGCCGCCGAGGCCGCCCGGCCGGGCGACGTCGCCGCCCAGCTCGCGGTCTACCGGCACGGCCGCCCCGTCGTCGACCTCTACACCGACGACGGCGCCGCGCTGACCGGCATCTTCGACGCCACCAAGGGCGCCGCCTTCCTGGTCCTCGCGCTGCTGGTGCAGGACGGCCTCGTCGGGGTCGACCGCTCGGTGCGGCACTACTGGCCCCAGTTCACCCCCGACGTCACCGTGCGGGAGCTGCTCGGGCACCGGGCCGGGCTGATCGGGGTCGACGGTGGATTCGGCCCGCGCGAGATCGCGGACGACCGGATCATCGCCGAACGGCTCGCCAAGCAGCGCCCCTACTGGCCGCGCGGCTCCGGCTACGGCTACCACGCGCTGGTCATCGGCGCGCTCGCCGGCGAGATCGTCCGGCGGGTCACCGGGCGCTCGCTGCAGCAGACCTACGAGCAGCGGATCCGCGCACCGCACGGCATCGACCTGTACCTCGGGCTGCCCGATCACCTCGAGCCGCGGTACCGCCGGATCCGCCCGGCCGCGACGCCGGGTCCGCGGCCGGCGGTGGACAGCCTGGCCGGCATCGCGCTGAACCTGCACGCCGACCCGCCGACCGACCTCATCGCCTTCGCCAACAGCCGGACGGTGCGGCGCCTCGGGCAGGCCTCCGCCGGCGGCGTGGCTAATGCACGGGGCATCGCGCGGTTGTATGCTGCCGCATTGTCGGGCGTGGATGGTTCTCCGCCGCTGCTGCGCCCGTCGACGATCACGGAATTCGGCACCGCCGGCGGGCCCGCCCGAGACCTGCTGACCGGCGTCACCGGCAACCGCTTCGGCCTCGGCTTCGAGGCCCTGACGACCACCCTTCCCTTCCTCGGCCCGGCCGCGTTCGGACACTCCGGCGCGGCGGGCTCGCTCGGCTTCGCCGACCCGCGCAGCGGTGTCGCGTACGGCTACACCCGGGACCGGTTCGCCCCACCCGGCGGTGCACTGGAGAACGAACAGCTCGCGGCGGCTGCCGTTCAGGCAGTCGACGTCTGATCGTCGCCCGGCGCCGGCCGGAGCTCCACCCGCTACTCCCATGATCCACGCAGCGGTGCCGTCCCTGTCGGCACCGATGAGATGGAGGACGAAGTGCGCATCCTTGCCCGCACCGCCGCGACCCTGGTGGCGGTAACGACTTTCGCCGGCATGGCGGCCTGCGCGCCGCCCGAGAAGGAGAGCGCCGGCGCCTCCAGCGACGCCGCCTCGGCGGGCACCGCCGCCGACCTCGGCGGCATGGACGCGCTGGTCGCGGCCGCCAAGAAGGAGGGCGAGCTCAACGTCATCGCCCTCCCGCCGGACTGGGCCAACTACGGCGAGATCATCAAGGCCTTCGGCACCAAGTACGGCATCAAGGTCAATTCGGCCCAGCCGGACGGTTCCAGTCAGGACGAGATCAACGCCGCCGACCAGCTCAAGGGCCAGGACAAGGCCCCCGACGTGTTCGACCTCGGCAGCGCCGTCGCGACCGCCAACGTCGCCAAGTTCGCGCCGTACAAGACGGCCACCTGGGCCGACATCCCGGACCCGCTCAAGGACCCGAGCGGAACCTGGACCAACGACTACGGCGGCTACATGTCGATCGGCTACGACGCCGGCAAGGTGCCCGCGCCGGCCGGCGTCGCCGACCTGCTCAAGCCCGAATACAAGGGCAAGGTCGCGCTCAACGGCGACCCGACCCAGGCCGGCGCCGCGTTCGCCGGCGTCATGATGGCCTCGCTGGGCAGCGGCGGCTCCGCCGACGACATCGCGCCCGGCGTGGACTTCTTCGCCCGGCTGAAGAAGGCGGGCAACTTCCTGCCCGTCGACCCGACCCCGGCGACCATCGAGTCCGGCCAGACGCCGGTCGTCATCGACTGGGACTACCTCAACGTGGCGCAGGGCACCAAGCTCACCGGCAAGGTCCAGTGGAAGACCCTGGTGCCCGCGAACGCGGTACTCGGCTCCTTCTACGTCCAGGCCATCAGCAAGGACGCGCCGCACCCGGCGGCGGCCCGGCTCTGGCAGGAGTTCCTCTACTCCGACGAGGGCCAGAACCTGTGGCTCAAGGGCGGGGCCCGGCCGGTGCGCGCCGACGCGATGCAGAAGGCGGGCACCCTCGACGCGACCGCGTTCGCGGCGCTGCCGAAGGTGGACGGCACCCCGGTCTTCCAGACCGAGGCGCAGACCACCAAGGCCAAGGAGTACCTGGCCGCGAACTGGGCGAAGGCCATCGGCTGAGCATGGCCTCCGCAACGGACAGCCCGGCCCTGCAGGCTCCCACACCGCAGGTCCGGGCCCCGCGGCGCGGGCTCGGACACCTCCGGGCGGGCAGCCTGCTCGGCACGGTCCCGTTCTTCGCCTACGTCGCGGTCTTCCTGTTCATCCCCACCCTGGTCGTGGTCATCGGCGCGTTCGCCGGCGACGGCGGCGTCACGCTCGCGAACGTGAAGGCGCTCGGCGAGGGGTACATCCTGGACGCGTTCGGGCGCAGCATCGCACTGTCCGCGATCACCGCCGTGATCGGCGCGGTCCTCGGCGCGGTGCTCGCCTACGCCCTGGTCACGGCGCGGCCCGGCGGGCCGCTGCGGCGCGTCGTCACCGCCGCCTCGGGGGTGCTCGCCCAGTTCGGCGGGGTCACCCTGGCGTTCGCCTTCATCGCGACCATCGGCCTCTCCGGCTTCGTCACGGTCTTCCTGCGCGACCACCTCGGCATCGACCTGTACGCGGGCGGCGTGTGGCTCTTCGAGCTGCCGGGGCTGGCGCTGGTCTACACCTACTTCCAGGTGCCGCTGATGGTCATCGTCTTCCTGCCCGCGCTCGACGGCCTCCGGCCGCAGTGGCGCGAGGCCACCGAGAGCCTCGGCGGCTCCACCTGGCAGTACTGGACCCGGGTCGCCGGCCCGCTGCTCGCCCCCGCGTTCCTCGGCTCGCTGCTGCTGCTGTTCGCGAACGCCTTCTCCGCGTACGCGACGGCGGCCGCCCTGGTCAGCCAGGGCAACCCGATCGTGCCGCTGCAGATCCGCGGCGCCCTGACCAGCGAGGTCGTCCTCGGTCAGCAGAACCTGGGCAAGGCGATGGCGCTCGGCATGGTCGTCGTGGTCGCCCTGGTGATGACCGGCTACACGCTGCTGCAGAGGCGGACCGCGCGATGGCTGGGCTGAGGGCGCGCCGGGCCCGCCGGCAGCGGGTGTTCCGCTGGACCGTGCTGACCGTCGCGGGCGTCTTCTTCCTGCTGCCGCTCGCCGCGATGCTCGAGTTCAGCACCCGGGGCGGCGGGACCTGGTCGCTGCTGGTCGACTGGCCGCAGCTCAGCGAGACCTACCCGGACCTGGCCGAGGGCATCCTCGCGTCGCTGGGCCAGGCGGCGCTGACCGCGCTGCTGATGCTGGCGCTGCTGGTGCCGACGGCGATCTGGGTCCGGCTGCGCCTGCCCGGGCTGCGGCCGCTCGTCGAGTTCGTCTGCCTGCTGCCGCTGACCATCCCGGCGATCGTCCTGGTGGTCGGCCTCGCCCCGGTGTACGCGTGGGTCAACTACTTCATCGGCGGCTCGTCGCTGACGCTGACCTTCGCGTACACGATCCTGGTCCTGCCCTACGCCTACCGGGCGATCGACGCCGGGCTGTCCGCGATCGACGTCCGCACGCTCGCGGAGGCCGCCCGCGGCCTCGGCGCGGGCTGGGCGACGGTGATGGTGCGGGTGGTGCTGCCGAACATCCGCTCGGCCGTGCTCTCCGCGGCGTTCCTGACCGTGGCGCTGGTGCTCGGCGAGTTCACCATCGCGTCGCTGCTCAACCGCACCAACCTGCAGGTCGCGATCAATCTGCTCGGCAAGAGCAGCGCCACCATGTCGGTGGCGGTGTCGCTGGCCGCGCTGGTGCTCGCCTTCGTCCTGCTCCTGCTCCTGTCCCTGTTCGGCGATCGACGAAGGACCTCGCGATGAGTGGCGTCGCAGTGCAACTGGACGACCTGAGCCGCAGCTTCGGCAGCGTGCACGCCCTGGACTCCTTCTCGCTGCTGATGCGGCCCGGCGAGCTCATCGCCCTGCTCGGCCCGTCCGGCTGCGGCAAGACCACGGCGCTGCGCATCCTGGCCGGGCTCGAGGACGCCGACAGCGGGCGGATCCTGGTCGGCGGCCGGGACATCGGCGGCCTGCCGGCCAACCGCCGCGACATGGGCATGGTGTTCCAGGCCTACAGCCTCTTCCCGCACCTGTCCGCGCTGGAGAACGTCCAGTTCGGCCTCAAGCTGCGGCGCCGGGCCGCCGGCGACCGGGCCGCGACCATGCTCGACCTGGTCGGCATCGCCGAGCACGCCGGCCGCTACCCGCACCAGCTCTCCGGCGGGCAGCAGCAGCGGGTGGCGCTGGCCCGGGCCCTGGCGATCGAGCCGCAGGTGCTGCTGCTCGACGAGCCGCTGTCCGCCCTGGACGCCAAGGTCCGCGTGCAGCTGCGCGACGAGATCCGGCGGATCCAGACCGAGGTCGGCACCACCACCCTCTTCGTCACCCACGACCAGGAGGAGGCCCTCGCCATCGCGGACCGGGTCGGCGTGATGCGCGCGGGCAGCCTCGAGCAACTGGCCGAGCCGGCCGAGGTGTACCTGCGCCCGGCGAGCGCGTTCGTGGCGGACTTCGTCGGCCTGAGCAACCGGCTGCCGGGCCGCCTCGACGGCGACGCCGTCTCGGTGCTGGGCACCCGCCTGCCGCTGGTCCGGGCCGCGGCGGGCGGGCCGGAGGTCACCGCCCTGGTACGCCCGGAGTCGGTCGACGTGGTGCCGGACCCGGACGGCCCGGGCCGGGTGGTGTCCACGGCGTTCCTCGGCCCGACCAGCCGGGTCACCGTGGCCGTGGGGGAGACGCTGGTGGTCGCCCAGGTGACCGGCGAGCGCCTCGCGGGCCTGACCGTGGATGCCCAGGTGCGGCTCGAGCTGAGGCCGGTTGCCGTGGCGCTCGAGACGTGAACGCTCGGTAGTGTAGCGATCACGCTGCGGCGCTTGCTCTACTGGCATGTGCGCACCTACTACCGCGGGCCCGACGCCGTCGTCACCGACGAGACATTCACCTGGCAGACCCGTCCGGTGCGGACGTTCGTGCTCGTGGATCTGCGCGACGTGGGCCGGGTGCGGCACGAGGCGAGCCGGATCGGCCGGGTGGTCGCGGGCCTGCTGCTGGCCGTCGCGGGTGGAGTCTGGGTCCAGCAGGCGCTGCCGGGCCGCTGGTACGCCGGCGTCGGCGCGCTGGTCGCCGCGCTGACCGTCGTCGGCTGGCGGTCGCGTTCCCGGTGGCGGCTGACGGCGTCGTACCGCGGCCTCGACGGGGTCACCCTCTACGGCTCGGCGGATCCCCGCGTCTTCAATCAGGTGACCCGGGCGCTGCTCCGGGCCATGGAGGACGCTCGCGAGCCGCGCTGACCGTTTTTGGTCGCCGGGGCGCTCCCGGGTGCGCCGCCGGCGGTGCCCGGCGGTGGAGATCGCCGGCCGGCTGCCGCGAGTGACCGGCCCGTCACCGAGATGATCTCTGACCGACACTTCGGTCATCCGGGCTCTGAGCTGCGCAAACATGTCCCCTGCGCGGATCCGAACCTGAAGGGAACCTTTCCTGGAAAATTCCTTTGAACCGCTGCGGTGGCGGCTTCGTACTGATGGCTGTCGACGACGTTTGTCCCGGGCAATACCCCCGAAACGCGCGACCGGCGGGAAACCGCCGGGGCGTTTGACGAAAGGCCGAGCATGAGTCGTGTCCACTCCGGCACACGGGCGTTCCCCCGCCTGTCACGCCGTCGGGTCCTTACCATCGCCACCGTCGGCGTCGGTGTCTCCGCCGCCGGCGTGGCCGGGCTGAGCATGGCCGGCGAGCGGCGCGGCTCGGGCGACGACGCGCCGCTGGTGCTCTCGCTGCGTGACGCGAAGAAGGGCACGTTCGACCTGTTCTCGGGCGCCTCGCGGGTCACCATCACCGACCCGAAGCTCGCCGAGAAGCTCTTCAAGGCTGCCAAGCGCGGCTGAGCCCGCTTCCTCACCGGTAAAACCCCCGTTTCCTGAGTAAGGAAGAAGTCTCATGTCATCGCACCGTGAAGCGCCGGAGATCAGCAAGGACCCGGTGGCAGACAGCGCCGACCTCTATGCGTTCGTCAGCCCGGATCACCCGGACACCGTCACCCTGATCGCCAACTACGTGCCGCTGCAGCTTCCCGCCAGCGGACCGAACTTCTTCGAGTTCGGCGACGACGTGCTCTACGAGATCCACGTCGACTCCAACGGCGACGGGCGCCCGGACCTCACGTACCAGTTCCGCTTCCGCACCGAGCTGCGCAACGACCGGACGTTCCTGTACAACACCGGCCCGATCGAGTCGCTCGACAGCGAGAACTGGAACCGCCGGCAGTTCTACTCCGTCACCCGGGTCGACGCGCACGGCAAGCACACCGTGCTCGCCGAGAAGCTGCAGTGCCCGCCCTGCAACGTCGGGCCGCTGTCGATCCCGGACTACGACAAGCTGGCCGAGGACGCGGTGCACAAGCTCAAGACCGGCGAGAAGGTCTTCGCCGGCCAGCGGGCCGACCCGTTCTTCGTCGACCTCGGTGCGATCTTCGACCTCGGCACGCTGCGACCGTTCCAGGACAAGCACCTGGTCGGGCAGAAGCTGTTCAACTACGCCGGCAAGGCGGTCAACGCCACCGACAAGATGAACGTGCACAGCATCGCCATCCAGCTGCCGCTGCACTACGTACGCAAGGACGGCAAGAAGAAGGTCCGCGGGCGCGACCCGGGCGCGGTCATCGGCGTCTGGACCTCGGCGAGCCGCCGGCAGGTCCAGGTCCGCCACGGCCGCAAGAACGACGACGTGTACGTCGGCCCGCAGGTCCAGGTCTCCCGGCTCGGCAACCCGCTGTTCAACGAGGTCATCGTGCCGATGGCGCAGAAGGACCTGTGGAACAGCCTGCCGCCGAGCGAGGACAAGCGCTTCGCCGAGTTCGTCGAGCAGCCGGAGCTCGGCGCGCTGCTGCCGGTGCTCTACCCGGGCCTGTTCGACAACCTGGCCGAGCTCAACAAGGCCAAGACGGCCCGCGCCGACCTGGTCGCGATCCTGCTCACCGGCATCCCGGACGGGCTCATCGACAACTTCCAGAACAACACCGGCGCGGTGCAGGCCGACATGCTGCGGCTGAACACGGCGATCCCGCCCACCACCAAGGACGCCAACGCGTTCGGCATCCTCGGCGGCGACCTGGCCGGCTTCCCGAACGGCCGCCGCGTCGCCGACGACGTCGTGTCGATCTCGCTGCGCGCGATCGCGGGCGTCACCGTGCCGCTGGTCGACGAGAAGTTCAAGCCGGACGCCGCGGCCGCGCTGGTCGAGCAGGGACTGTCGGTCAAGGACGCCAGCTCCAAGCTGCTGAAGAGCTTCCCCTACCTCGGGGTGCCCTTCGACGGCTTCAACAACCCCGAGGCCGAGGGCAAGTGAGCGCCGGCGCCCACCATCACCACACGCTCGACCCGTCCGGGCAGGGCACCGTGGTGCTGAACATCGGCCGCGGCATCGGCGCGCTGGTCATCCACACGCCGAGCAACCTGCACGGACACGAGATCGAGGTCAGCCCGGTCGGCGACCCCGACCGGCGCACCCACGCCGCGGTCCGCGCCCGGTACGTGCGTGACGGCGTCCTGTACAGCGTCGTCATCGACAGCCTCGCCGAGGGCCGCTACCTCGTGTGGCGCGACGCCACGACGTCACTGGCCGAGGTGGACGTCCGTGGCGGGGCCGTCACCGAGTACGAATGGCCGGTGCCCGCAAAAGTGTGAGCAGCGTTCGCCGCCTCTGCCGGTCTAGGGTGAGCTGATGGACACGGCAGGGGCGGCCGGCCGGGAGCCCGTTTCGGGCGGCCCGGGCGGCGACGTGGCGGTCTACGCCAGCCTCCGGACCACCGACGTGGACGAGGCCCGGGCGTTCTGCCGCCGGATGTACTACGGGCCGATAGAGGTCACGCCCACCGGCAGCGTCGCGAGCTTCGCGTTCTCCGGCGAGGTGGTGCAGCTCGGCCCGATCACCATCGGGGAGATCAGCTACGGCGCGGAGATCTGCCTCGCCAGCGGCTCCCTCGGGACGGCCTACCACGTGCTGGCGCCGCTGACCGGCGGCGTCCACGTGCTGCACGGCGGCGCCGCGACGAAGGCGGACCCGAGCCAGGCGGCGGTGTTCCGCCCGATCGGCGACATCGACCTGCGCTGGTCGGCGGATTGCCGGCTGATCAGCGTCAAGGTCGACCGCCTGGCCCTGGAGCGCGAACTCGGCCCGGTCCTCAACGGCCACGCCGGCCTCACACTGCCGCTCGGCGCGACGTTCGGCCTGGCGGGCGGCCCGGGCCGGTCCTGGCTGGCCCTGATCCGCCTGCTGCACGCCGAGGCCCGCCAGGCGGACGGCCTCAGCCTGCTGCCGCACCTGCTGCGCCAGTGGCGCGAGCTGGCGGTGAGCGGCCTCGCCCAGGCCGTCGAGCACCCCTACACCGACGGCACCCCGGGCCAGCCGACGGCCCGCCGCCCCCGCACGGTCAAGCGCACCCTCGACGCGATGCACGCCGAACCGGGCCGGGCGTTCACCGCGGCCGAGCTGGCCGGCATCGCGGGAGTGGGCATCCGCGTCCTGCAGGAATCCTTCCGCCAGCACGTGGGCGTGCCGCCCCTGACCTACCTGCGCCGCCTGCGCCTCGAGCGGGTGCACGCCGAGCTGAGCCGCGCCGGCCCGGACGAGGTGAGCGTGAGCGAGGTCGCGACCCGCTGGGGCTTCACCCACCTCGGCCGCTTCGCCGGCGCCTACCGCGACCGCTTCGGCGTATCCCCGTCCCAGACCCTCCGCGACGGCCTCTGACCGCCGATACCATCACGCACCGTGAGCAACGGCGGCCGGACGAGTGCACGGAGGCCGCGGATCGAGCCATGGGCCAGGCAAAATCGATCCCCATCCTGCTTCCTTGATCACCGATGGTAATGTCTCCCCGTTTTGGTCGGCAACGGGGAGGAAGATCTGCATGCGGTGGAAGATGTCGGCGGGCGTCCTGGTGGTGCTGGCCCTGGTGATTCCGGCGGCGCCGGCGATGGCGCAGACCGGGCCGGGGCTCGACGCGGCCTGCCAGACGGTCGAGCGCACGGTGTTCAAGGACCTCCGCGAGCTCGTCACCATCGATCTGGACACCGCCACCGATACCGAGGTGCGGGTGCTGGCCGACCAGATCCTGGCTGAGGTGAAGGCCGAGTCGTTGCCCGTCCTGTCTCCGGCACTGCAGGAGGGGCTGGACGGCACCGAGGACGACCTGCGGGCATTCCTCAAGACCGGCATGCCGAAAGCCTGGTACGCGGCTCTGCGGGTTTCGGTGACCCGCACGCTGGTGGACGCCGGCACCCACGTGAAGGCGGCCGCGGGGGCTGCGCTCGACGACGGGGACACCGATACCCTCCTGGCCTACCTGAACGAGGGCCTGTACGCCGCGCGTGCGCTTGACTGCGCCTCCGAGCCCACCACGACGCCCAGCGCCACGGCGACCGCCACATCGATCCCCACCACCTCCGCCAGCCCAGGTAACCCCGGCGGCGAGGGCGGCGAAGGCGGCGGGCTGCCCGTCACCGGCGCCAACATCGGGGCCCTGGCCGGCGTCGGCGGTGCGCTTCTGCTCCTCGGCGGCGTCGGCTACCTGATCGGACGCCGCCGCCGTTCCACCTTCGTGGCATAGCTGACCCGACGCGCCAAGCTCCGCACCTCGCAGAGCCGGGCGCGATCAGCGCCGTGCCCGGCGAGGTCCGTCGCGACCCCCAGGCGTGCCGCAAGCTATGTCGGACCGTGCGTGCGTGGCGATGGCCGCCCTGCCGGCGACAGATTCGCCAGCCCGCAGTGACCAGGTCGACGCCGCGTCAGGCCTCGGCGCCGATCTCCTGGAATGTGCCGTCGGGCATCAGGCGGTAGCGGCGCGGCGGTCCCATGCGCCGCAACAGCCGGCTCATCCTGGCTTCGCGTTCCGCCTGTTCGCGGCCCGTCGGGTCGGCGACCCGGAACCCGCGCACAGGAACCTCGTACGGGTCGACGTCGCTCGGGTCGGGAAGCCCTTCCAGGATGAAACCGAACAGCGCGCGCAAGGCGTCCTCACCCAGCTCCAGCGGGTGAAACGGCAGCGGGTACGGATCCCCGGACAACGTCGATTCGACCGGCCGCTCACCCGCCCAGTACGGACGCTCGAAGTCGTACGGTTCGCCGATGTTCTCGGTGATGCCGGCGTCCGGAGAAACGCTCAGCGAGCGGACCAGAGAACCGTTCTCCCACACCGCGAAGTACAGCCGATCAGAGACCGAGTGCATCCCGTGCATGATGATCCGCCGGTCGGCTCCGGCACGGAGCAAAGTGGCCGGCAGTTGCGACGGCGGGTCGCAGACGAGCCGGCGATCGCAGAACAACTCGGCGCCGGCCAGCGCGGTCGCATAGCTGGTGTCGTCCGGCGGGTAAACGTCCTCACCGAGCAGGCCGTCACCGATCGGCGTCACCTCGTAGCCGATGTGCATTCCGCGCACAAGGTCGAGGACCTCCGCCGGGTCGGCTCCCACCGCCCCCCGCAGCGCGGGACGCAGGTCGCCCTCGGCAAAAGCAAGCAGCGCGGTATTCGCACCCATGGAACCCCTCGTCTCCCGCGGCGATGATCACGCACACTACGGGCCGAGCAGTCTGCTCGCCGAGGAGAAAGCAGGCGAGGATCTCTGACCGCGGACGCAAAGCGAGAGCCACTGACCGCAACCGGCGAGGTGCGTCCGCCTGACCCACCACCCACTCCGGCCTGCCCGACGGGACCTCCCGCAGCGCCCACAGCGCGGAAGCCCGATCCCTCACCGCAAGGGGACCACCCGGGGCAACGGCCTAGAGCTCGACCCGCTGACCCTTTCCGACCACGATGATCCCGGCCTCCGAGACCGTGTACCGCTTCCGATCGCGATCCAGATCGACCCCGATCTCCGCACCCTCCGGAATGACCACGTTCTTGTCGATGATCGCGTTTCGGACCACCGCCCGCCGCCCGACCTGGACGCCCTCCATCAGCACCGAACCCTCCACGTGCGACCACGAGTTCACCCGCACGTTCGGCGAGACCACCGACCGCTCGACCAGGCCACCCGAGACCACCACACCGGGGGAGATCATCGACTCGACCGCCCGGCCCTGCCGGTCGTCGTAGCCGTGCACGAACTTCGCCGGCGGCCACGAGCCGTAGTTGGTGAAGATCGGCCAATCCATGTTGTAGAGGTTGAAGACCGGCAGGGTGGCGATCAGGTCCATGTGCGCGTCGTAGAACGAGTCCAGCGTTCCCACGTCGCGCCAGTAGCCGCGGTCGCGTTCGGTGCTGCCCGGCACGTCGTTGTCGCGGAAGTCGTAGACGTTGGCCTCGCCGCGCTCGACGAGCATCGGGATGATGTTGCCGCCCATGTCGTGCTTGCTGTCCGGGTTCTGCGCGTCGGCGGTGACGGCGTCGCACAGCGCCCGGGTGGTGAAGACGTAGTTTCCCATCGAGGCGAAGATCTCGTCCGGTGCGTCCGGCAGGCCGTCGACGTCGACCGGCTTCTCGCGGAACGCGCGGATCTTCTTGCCGTCGGGGCCCACGTCGATGACGCCGAACTGGTCGGACATCGACTTGGGCTGGCGGATGCCCGCGACCGTCACCGCCGCCCCGGAGGCGATGTGGTCGTCGACCATCTGCTTCGGATCCATGCGGTAGATGTGGTCCGCGCCGAACACGATGACGTAGTCGGGGCTCTCGTCGTTGATCAGGTTGAGGCTCTGGTAGATGGCGTCCGCGGAGCCGGCGAACCAGCGCGGGCCGAGCCGCTGCTGCGCCGGTACGGGCGTCACGTAGTTGCCGAGCAGCGTCGACATCCGCCAGGTCTTGGTGATGTGCCGGTCGAGCGAGTGGGACTTGTACTGGGTCAGCACGACGATCTTCAGGAACCCGCCGCCGGCCAGGTTCGAGAGCACAAAGTCGATCATGCGGTAGATGCCGCCGAAGGGGACGCCGGGCTTGGCCCGGTCCGCGGTGAGGGGCATCAGGCGCTTGCCTTCGCCTCCTGCGAGCACGATCGCGAGCACCTTGACAGCCATGACCGTGACGCTAACTTTCCGCGTGCGCTCGCGCCAGTCGAAGCGGCTATTCTGCGCACGTGACCGACTCGCGTTCCACCCCGAACAGCGCGGGCATCCGCGTCGACCTGCTCACCCGGGAATACCCCCCGGAGGTTTACGGCGGCGCCGGGGTGCACGTCGAGTACCTGGCCCGGGACCTGCGCCCGCTCGCCGACGTACGGGTGCACTGTTTCGGGGCCGAGCGCGACGAGCCGGGGGTGACGGCGCATGCCGAGCCCGCCTCGCTGTCCGGCGCCAACGCGGCCCTGCGCACCATGGGCGTCGACCTGTCGATGGCGGCCGGCTGCGCGGGCACCGACATCGTGCACAGCCACACCTGGTACGCGAACTTCGCCGGTCACACCGCGAAGCTGCTGTACGGCGTCCCGCACGTCGTCACCACGCACAGCCTCGAGCCGCTGCGCCCCTGGAAGGCCGAGCAGCTGGGCGGCGGCTACGCGCTCTCGTCGTTCTGCGAGCGCACCGCCATCGAGGGCGCCGACGCCATCGTGGCCGTCTCCGGCGGGATGAAGCGGGACGTGCTGACCGCGTACCCGGGCGTCGACCCGGACCGGATCCGGGTGGTCTACAACGGGATCGACACGCGGCAGTACGCGCCGGACCGCGGGACCGACGTCGTCGAGCGGCTCGGCATCGACCTGGGCCGCCCCAGCGTGGTCTTCGTCGGCCGGATCACCCGGCAGAAGGGCCTGCCGTACCTGATGCGGGCCTGCCACGACCTGCCGCCGGAGACCCAGATCGTGCTGCTCGCGGGCGCGCCGGACACGCCGGAGATCGCCGCCGAGGTCGAGGAGCTGGCGTCCCGGCTGCGCGACGCCCGCGACCCCAAGGGTGTCGTCTGGGTGCAGGAGATGCTGCCGAAGCACGAGGTCGTGCAGGTGCTGACGCACGCGACCGTCTTCGTCTGCCCGTCGATCTACGAGCCGATGGGGATCGTCAACCTGGAGGCGATGGCCTGCGAGACCGCCGTGGTCGCCACCGCGACCGGCGGCATCCCGGAGGTCGTCGCGGACGGCGAGACCGGCCTGCTGGTCGGAATCGAGCAGGTCGCGGACGGCACCGGCACGCCCGTCGACCCGGACCGCTTCGTGGCGGACCTGGCCGCGGCGATGACCAGGCTGATCGAGGACCCGGCCCGGGCCGCGCAGATGGGCCTGGCCGGGCGCCGCCGGGCCGTCGAGCACTTCAGCTGGTCGCGGATCGCCGTGGACACCCTCGAGGTCTACCGCTCGGTGCTCTGAATTTCGGTGCTCTGAATTATCGCCCGCGCGACGGCCCGGCCCGACAGCCAGGCCGTCTGCGCGCGCGGCCGGCCGAAGGCGTCCCCGGCGAGCCACACCCGGCCGTCGGTGGCGAACGACGGCGTGCCGGGGGAGGCG
>NZ_JBEZXZ010000210.1:0-15592 GCF_040638275.1 Actinoplanes sp. NPDC026623
CCTCCTGCGCCCCGAGTGTCCGTCGCACCGCGCGTGCCTGCCCCATCCGCGTCGCCGTCCGCAGCACGAGTGCCCGCCGCGACGCGAGCGGCCACCCTGCCTGCGTCGTGCTCTGCACCGCACGTGCCGACTCCACCTGCGCCCCGAGTGTCCGCCGCACCGCGCGTGCGGACCTCGTCTGCGCCGTGCTCTGTGCCGCGGGTGCCCACTTCGGCTGCGCCACCAGTGTCCGCCGCACCGCGCGTGCCTACCCCACCCGCGTCGCCATTCACAGCACGAGTACCTGCCGCGACGCGAGCGGCCACTCCACCTGCACCGCGCGTGCCGACCCCGCCTGCGCCGTGCTCTGTGCCGCGCGTGCCGACTTCGCCTGCGCCACCAGTGTCCGCCGCACCGCGCATGCCCACCCCACCCGCGTCGCCATCCACAACACGAATGCCCGCCTCGACGCGACCGGCCACCCTGCCTGCGCCGCGATCCGCACCGCGCGTGCCTTCTGCGCCGCGGCCTGATATCGCACCACAGTCGAACCAGCCGCCGCAGCCCCCGGCGGCACCCATCCCGGCACCCATCCGGCAACCACGACCACCTCGGTCGCCGGCCCGCCTGTCATCGCACGCGGCGCACCCCTCGTGGCAGACGCCGCCACCTCCGACATCGCCTCGGCGGCCGTGGACGGCATCACCGGCACCAGCGATGTCATCGCCGACACCGACAGCGCCGACACCGGCAGCGCCGACACCGGCAGCGCCGACACCGGCAGCGCCGACACCGGCAATGTCGGCACCGGCAATGTCGGCACCGGCAATGTCGGCACCGACAGCGGCGACGCCGCTGCCGTGCGTGGCTCGACCAGCGCCCGGCGGGCACGCAGCGGGAGAGGGTGGGCCAGCAATCGCCCGGCGGTCTCGAGCGGCGCGACCGACACCCTCCCCATCCGCCTCGCGGGCGGGGCCTCCAGCGTCGGCCACGATCGGCTCCCGGTGGTCATCCCTGAATTTGAGTGGCCACCGCGAGACGGTGGGCACGGTGACACTCGGCCATTCCCGCTACGCCCCGGTCCGCGACGGTCACCGTGCGAACGCCATCTCAAAACCAAACAGAAACCACTTCCCGCCATACCGATATTCGACATCTGCGCGGCGGGTGAAACAGGCCGCCTCGCGATGGGTGAAAAGGGTCGCCTCGCGGTGGGTGCAACGCCTGGCATCGCGGTGGGTTAAACAGGCCGCCTCGCGGTGGGGGGAAACGGGCCGCCTCGCGGTCGAGGGGAAACGGGCCGCCCCGCGGTAGGTGAAACGGGCCGCCCTGCGGTAGGTGAAAAGGCCCGCCCCGCAATTAGTAAAAGGCCGCGGACGGTTCGCCGGGGATCGTGCGCCTCCGGAATGCAGATACCGGGGGCCGAGGTTTGACGATGCGGAATATGTGCTCACATCGGCTACGGGAACGCATGACAGGCACGCAGTTGGGCGTTTTCCGCCTTGGCCCGCATTTCGCACCGGTCGCTATGAGGCGGACCGGCTCGGATGCAAGGCCGTCTTGGCGACATGTCGTTTGGATCTGTCGATCATGATCTGCGGGACGGAACCCAGGGAGCGTCTGGCGTCGCCGAGCCGCGGTGCAGGTTTCGCGTCGCAAATGGGGCGGACGGGTCTGTATCCGGCCTTCAGCCCGCGCCGCGCGGCGGAAGCTGGACCCGGCGCGGGCCGCCATGATCCGCCAGAGGCGCGCTAGGCCGCCGCTCCGCGCAGCACCGCGTCGACGAGGGCCTCGGCGTAGCCCTCGTCCGGCACGTTGGGGTTCCAGTGCAGCATGTTCTGGGCCACGGTCGGGCCGGAGAGCATCAGCATGGTCAGTTCGACGTCGAGGTCGGCGCGCAACTCGCCGTTGGCGATGCCGCGACGCAGCACCTGGCGGAAGATGTCGCGCCGCGGCTCGACGACGCCGTGGTAGATGCGGTGCATCTCCGGGCGCCTCAGCAGCTCCGGCAGCAGGCAGGCGGTGACCTTGCCGTATTGCTGCATGCGCTTGTTGCGCATGCTCGCGACCAGCATGACGAGGTCGTCGCGGACCGACTCGCCGGCCGGGACCGGCAGCGGGCCCTTCATCGTGGCCACCGCGTCGATCAGCAGCGCGTCCTTGTTGGGCCAGCGCCGGTAGATGGTCGCCTTGCCCACGCCCGCCTTGGCGGCCACGGCCTCGATCGAGAGGGCGTCGGCGCTCTGACCTGCGCTGAGCAGCTCGAGCACCGCCTCGATGATGGCCGAGTCCGCGCGGGCGTCGCGCGGCCGACCAGGAGCCTTGCGGTCCTGGTCGGCCACATCCTCAACGCTGACGGTCGTCATGCGCTCCATTGTTACCGAGCTTTCATGTCATGGCCATGGGCCCCCGCCGCGCGGATCCGCATCCCGTTCATACTCACGCCTCGATCAACTCGGCGTCCCGTGGCTCGGCCGGGCCCTCGGCGGCCGGCGCGGGGGCCTCCGGGCGCTTTCCGGGCAGCCAGATCATCGCGACCAGGGCACCCAGCAGGGCGACGGCCGTGCTGCCGATCGACGCGTAGTGGACCGCCGTGATGAACGCGTCGTTGGCGGACGCGATGAGCGCCTGACCGGCCGGACCGGCCTGCTCGGCGACCCCGTAGGCACCGGCGACCGATTCCTGCGCCACCCCGCGCGCGACGGCCGGCAGTCCCGCCGTGGCGCTCGAGATCTCGTCGCGGTAGGTGGACGAGATGACCGCGCCGAGCGTGGCGACGCCCAGGGCGCCGCCGATCTGCCGGATGGTGTTGCTGACCGCGGAGCCGACGCCGGCCTTCTCCCGGGGCAGCACCGACATGATCGACTCGGTGGCCGGCGGCATCACGTTGGCCATGCCGACACCCTGGAGGAAGAACAGCGCGCCGACGATCCAGATCGGCGTGGCCGCGTCGATGAAGAGCCAGCCGGACAGGGCGGCCGCGACGAGCAGCAGGCCGATGGTGCTGACCCGCTTGGGGCCGAACCGCTTGACCATGGCGGCGCTGCGCGGTGCGAAGATCAGCTGTGCGGCCGCGAAGGGTACGAACAGCGCGCCGGAGGCCAGCGGGCCGTAGCCGCGGACCAGCTGGAGGTAGAAGGCGCTGAAGAACATCGCGCCCATGGCGGCGAAGAAGACCAGCCCGATCGCGGCGACCGAGGCCGAGAACTGCCGGATGGCGAAGAGCTTGACGTCCAGCGAGGGGAACTCGATGCGGCGCTCGTACAGGATGAAGGCGGTCAGGACCGCGACGGACGCGACGAGCGGGCCCCACGACCCGGTCTCGCCGAAGCCCTCCTCGCCGCCCTCGATGACGCCGTAGGTGAGCAGCGTGAGACCGACGATGGACAGCAGCACGCCGACGATGTCGATGCGGCCCGGCTTCGGGTCGCGCGACTCCGGCACGAGGGTCAGCACCAGCACGACGCCGGCGATCACGATCGGCACGTTGATCAGGAAGACCGCGCCCCACCAGAAGTGCTCGAGCAGCAGGCCGCCGACGACCGGGCCGATGGCCACGCCGAGGCCGACGGCGCCGGCCCAGACGCCGATGGCGCGCCCGCGCTCGCGCGGGTCGAAGACGTTGGCGATGATCGACAGGGTCGCCGGCATGACCGCCGCGGCACCGAGGCCCATCAGCGCCCGGGCCCAGATCAGCTGGTCGGCGGTCTGCGCGTACGCGGAGACGAGCGACGCGGTCCCGAAGAGGGTGAGCCCGACGGTGAGGGTCAGGCGGCGGCCGAACCGGTCGGCCATGATGCCGGCGGTGAAGAGCAGGCCGGCGAAGACCAGGGTGTACGAGTTGATCGCCCACTCGAGCTGGCTCTGGCTGGCGCCGAGCCCGTCGTGCGGGTCGGCGATGGTGCGCATCGCGACGTTGAGAACGGTGTTGTCCAGCACGACGACTAGCAGGCTGATGACGAGAACGCCGAGAATGGCCCAGCGCCTGGGATGACCGGTGTTCTCTGCGGCAGGAACGTCCATGTGGTGCTACTCCCCGAGGTCTGCACGCGATTGCGATACGGGACAGTTCCGTATCCTGTGATCGACCGTAGACCCGTCCGCAGCGATACGGAACAGGCTCGTATCGTAATGTGTCGGCCGTCACGTCCGCGGCCGGCCGGGCCGCCGGTCGCCGCCCGCGTCCGGGATGGATTGTTGCGCTGCGGTAAAAGTCTGTGCCGGGCATTGACCATGGGCCCGCCGCTGATGATCCTGTGACCACAAGGCGACGGAAGGTGCCGGCTCTGCGCACGAACGAGTTCGATGTGGTGGTTGTGGGCGGCGGCACGGCCGGCGCGGTGGTGGCCTCCCGGCTCTCCGCCGATCCGGGGGTCAGGGTGTGCCTGATCGAGGGTGGACCCTCCGACGTCGGCGACGAGTCCGTGCTGCTCCTGCGGAACTGGATCAACCTGCTCGAGTCCGAGTACGACTACGACTACCCCACCGTGCCACAGCCGCGGGGCAATTCCCACATCCGTCACTCTCGCGCGCGGGTGCTGGGCGGCTGCTCGTCGCACAACACGATGATCAGCTTCCTGCCGCCGGCCGGCGACTTCGCCGACTGGGTCGCCGCGGGCGCCGCGGGCTGGTCCTACGAGGAGATGCTGCCGTACTGGCGGCGGCTCGCCGTCCACATCGAGCCCGTCGCCGGCAAGGACCGCAACCCGCTCGCCGCCGACTTCGTGGCGGCCTGCCACGCCGCGCTCGGCGTGGACGTGCGCGAGGACTTCAACTCGGCTCCGTTCGCCGACGGCACCGGCTTCTTCCCGGTCGCCTACCACCCGGACAGCGGGATCCGCTCCTCGTCGTCGGTGGCCTACCTGCACCCGCACCTCGACCGCCCGAACCTGACCGTGCTGACCGAGACCTGGGCGTCCCGGCTGGAGCAGTCCGGCGACCGGGTCACCGGGGTGCGGGTCACCCGCGACGGGCGCGAGGAGGTGATCAGCGGCCGCGAGTACGTGCTGTGCGCCGGCGCGATCGACACGCCGCGGCTGCTGCTGCTCTCCGGCATCGGACCCGCCGGCCACCTGCGCGAGATCGGCATCGACGTGCGGCTGGACCTGCCCGGGGTCGGCGAGCACCTGCTGGACCACCCCGAGTCGCTGATCCTGTGGGAGGCCGCCCGGCCCATCCCGCCGCAGTCGGCCATGGACTCCGACGCCGGCCTGTTCGTGCGCCGCGACCCCGGCGACGAGCGCCCCGACCTGATGTTCCACCTCTATCAGATCCCGTTCACCCGCAACACCGAGCGCCTCGGCTACGACGTGCCGGCGCACGGCTTCGGGATGACCCCGAACGTGCCGCGGCCGCGCAGCAGCGGCCGGCTCCGGCTGGCGAGCGCCGACCCGGCGGTCAAGCCCGCGCTGGACTTCGGCTACTTCACCGACGACGACGGCTACGACGAGCAGACCATCCTGGACGGGCTGCGCATCGCCCGCGAGGTCGCCGCCACCGAGCCGTTCCGATCCTGGATCGCCCGCGAGATCGCGCCCGGGCCGCACCTGCGGACCGACGAGGAGCTTTCCGCGTACGGCCGGGCGGTGCACCACACGGTCTATCATCCGGCGGGCACCTGCCGCATGGGTGCCACCACCGACGAGCTCGCGGTGGTCGACCCGGGACTGCGGCTGCGCGGCTTCGCCAACGTACGGATCGCCGACGCGTCCGTGTTCCCGACGATGACCACGGTCAACCCGGTGGTGGCCGTGCTCATGATCGGCGAACGCGCGGCCGACCTGGTCGCCGCGGGGCTGCCCGCCCGCTCGGACGCGGTAACACCCGCCGGTTGAACAGTGAGGCCCACCCATGACACCCACCATCGCCGTCGAGCACCTGTGGAAGGTGTTCGGTCCGAAACCGGACCGGATCGTCGGCACCCCACTGGCCCAGCTTTCCCGCGCTGACCTGCGCGCCCGTACGGGCTGCACGGCCGCGGTGCGCGACGTGAGCTTCGACGTGCGGCCCGGCGAGGTCTTCGTCGTGATGGGACTCTCCGGCAGCGGCAAGTCCACACTGGTGCGCTGCCTGACCCGGCTGATCGAGCCGACCAGCGGCGAGATCAGCATCGACGGCGAGCCGGTCCGGGCGATGAACCCGCGGCGGCTGCGAGAGCTGCGCCGCCACGGCGTGGCGATGGTCTTTCAGCACTTCGGGTTGCTGCCGCACCGCCACGTCGTCGACAACATCGCGTACGGCCTGGAGATCCAGGGCGTCAACCGGACCGAGCGGCACCGCCGGGCCGGCGAGGTCCTGGCCCTGGTCGGCCTCGAGGGGCACGAGCACCAGTACCCGCACCAGCTGTCGGGCGGCATGCAGCAGCGCGTCGGGCTGGCCCGGGCGCTGGCCACCGACCCGGCCGTGCTGCTGTTCGACGAGCCGTTCAGCGCCCTTGACCCGCTGATTCGCCGGGACATGCAGGCCGAGGTGTGCCGCCTGCATGACGAGGTCGGCAAGACGCTGGTCTTCATCACCCACGACCTGGCCGAGGCGCTGTCGCTGGGCGACCGCATCGCGGTCATGCGCGACGGCGAGCTGGTGCAGGTGGGCACCCCCGAGGAGCTGGTCGGCGCGCCCGCGGACGACTACGTCTCGGACTTCGTGCAGCAGGTGCCGCGCGCCGACGTGCTGAGCCTGCGGTGGATCGTCCGGCCGGCTCGCGACGGCGAGGAGCTGGAGGACCAGCCGCTGACGGCCGGCACGGTGATCCGGGACGCGGTGCACCGGGTGCTGCACGCGGGCCGCGGCTTCAGGGTCGTCGACGGCGACGAGGTCCTTGGCGTCGTCGACGCCGCTCAGCTGGTGCCGGCGCTGATCGGCCACCGGCCGCAGGTGCCGGCGTGACCGCCACCGCCGCACCGGCCGCGGCCGCCACCGAGTCCTCGAGCGCGCCGCGGTGGACGCGCCCGTCACGCCGTACCGTGGTCGCGGTCCTGGTGGTCGCGACCGTGGCCGCCTATCTGAGCGTGCGCACCGCCGGGGCCGCGGACGGCGACGACGCGTGGGCGTTCCGGTTCTTCGGCGGCGTGCGGGACTGGGTCGACGACAACCGCGACACCAGCCCGGTCTTCCTGTACGGCGTCAACTACGTGCGGCTCGCCGTGGTGGTCCTGGTCGACGCGGTGCAGGGGCTGCTGTACGGCCTCGGCTGGGCCGGCCTGGTCGCGGCGGTCGGCGCGCTGACCGCGGTGCTCGCCGGCTGGCGGCTCGCCATCGGCGCGGTCGCCGGCTTCCTCTTCCTCGGCGTGCTGGGCCTGTGGGAGCAGAGCGTCGACACGCTGGTGCTGACGCTGTCCGCCGTGCTGCTGTCGGTGCTGATCGGGGTGCCGGTCGGCGTGCTGGCCGCGCGGGTGCCGGCCGTCGGCGCGCTGCTGCGGCCGCTGCTCGACGTCATGCAGATCATGCCGACCTTCGCCTACCTGGCGCCGCTGGCGCTGCTCTTCTCGATCGGCGAGCCGGCCGCGGTGATCGCCACGCTGATCTACGCCGTGCCGGTGACCATCCGGATCACCGCGCTGGGCATCGAGGAGGTCTCCCCCACCACCGTCGAGGCGGCCACCGCGCTCGGCTCGACCCGCTGGCAGCTGCTCGGCAAGGTGCGGCTGCCGATGGCCCGGCCGACCATCGTGCTGGCGGTCAACCAGACCATCATGATGGCGCTGTCCATGGTGGTGGTGACCGCGCTGATCGACGCGCCCGGGCTGGGCACGAACATCGTGCAGGCCCTGGAACGGGTCAACGTCGGCGTCGCGTTCGACGCCGGCGTCGCGATCGTGGTGCTGGCGATCGTGCTCGACCGGGTCACCACCCGCGCGGCCGGGCGCCGCCCGAGGCTGCCGTACCTCCTCGGCACCGTGGCCGGCGTCGCCGTGCTGGCGCTGCTCGGCCTGCGCTCGGAGTTCCCGCAGGGCTGGCACTTCTCGTTCGCCGGGGGCGTCAACGAGATCACCCGGTGGGTCGAGTTCCACCTGTACGACGTCACCGAGGCGCTCAAGAACGGGATCAGCGCGGGCCTGCTCGATCCGCTGGAGAACGTGCTCGTCACCACGCCGTGGTGGCTGTTCGTCCTGGTGGTGCTGGTCTTCGGCAGCCTCGTCGGCGGCTGGCGTTCCGGCGTGATCGCCGCGCTCGCCGCGGCCGGCGTGGCCGGCCTCGGCCTGTGGCAGCACGCCATGCAGACGCTCGCCACCGTGCTGGTCGCGACCGTCGTCACGATGGCCTTCGGCGTGCTGCTCGGGGTGCTGTGCGCGCGGCACGACCGGTTCGCGAGCGGGCTGCGGCCGCTGCTCGACGGCGCGCAGACCATGCCGTCGTTCGTCTACCTGCTGCCCGCGGTGGCGCTCTTCGGCGCCAGCCGGTTCACCGCGATCGTCGCGGCCGTCATCTACGCCGTGCCGCCGGTGGTCCGCCTGGTCGAGCGGGGCGTCCGCGACGTGCCGCCGACCGTGGTCGAGGCCGCGCTCTCCGCCGGCTCCACCCCGCGGCAGCTGCTCTGGAAGGTGCAGCTGCCGATGGCCCGCGGCGGCCTGCTGCTCGCCGTCAACCAGGGCATCGTCATGGTCCTGGCCATGGTCGTCGTCGGCGGCCTGGTCGGCGCCGGCGCGCTGGGCTACGACGTCGTCGCCGGCTTCGCCCAGCGCGAGGACTTCGGCAAGGGCATGGCCGCCGGGTGCGCGATCGTGCTGCTCGGCGTCCTGCTCGACCGGCTCACCCAGGGCCTCCACTCCGCGAAGGGACGCAGCGCGTGACGATCGTCATCATCGGCGCGGGGATCGTCGGCTGCGCCCTGGCGGACGAGCTGACCGAGCGCGGCCGCACCGACGTCACCGTGCTCGATCAGGGCCCGCTCTTCGAAACCGGCGGGTCCAGCTCGCACGCGCCCGGCCTGGTGTTCCAGACCAACCCGTCGCGGACGATGGCCGCGTTCGCCGGCTACACCGTGGCCAAGCTGACCGAGCTGGGCTGCTTCGACGCGGTCGGCAGCCTCGAGGTGGCGACCACCGGCGAGCGGCTGCGCGAGCTGCACCGCCGGCACGGCTACGCCACCTCCTGGGGCATACCGGCGCAGGTGCTCGGCCCGGACGCCTGCCGGGAGCTGTACCCGCTGCTGGGCGACGTGCTCGGCGGGCTGCACGTGCCCGGCGACGGCCTGGCCCGGGCGGTCGACGCCGGCGAGGCGCAGGCCCGGCGGGCCATCGCCCGCGGCGCCCGCTTCCTCGGCCACCAGCGCGTCGTGGCGATCGAGCAGCAGGACGGCCGCGTCACCGGGGTGCGCACCGACGACGCCGTCTACCCCGCGGACGTGGTGGTCAGCTGCGCCGGCTTCTGGGGCCCGGCGGTGGGCGCGCTCGCGGGCGTCGGCATCCCGCTGCTGCCGATGGCACACCAGTACGCCCGCAGCGGCGACCTGGCCGCCGCGCCGCCCGCCACGATCCTGCGCCACCAGGACCGGGACCTGTACTTCCGCGGCTACGGCGACCGGCTCGGCGTCGGCTCGTACCTGCACCGGCCGATGCCGGTCGGCCTCGGCGACCTGTCCGCCGGCGCGCAGCCGTCGATGCTGCCGTTCACGCCGGAGGACTTCGAGGAGTCCTGGGCGGCCGCCGCCGGCCTGCTGCCCGTGCTGGCCGGCACCCAGGCCGAGGACGGCTTCAACGGGGTCTTCTCGTTCACCGCGGACGGCTTCCCGCTGGTCGGCGAGGCGCGCGAGGTGCGCGGCTTCTGGACCGCCGAGGCCGTCTGGGTGACCCACTCGGCCGGCGTCGCCCGGGCGCTGGCGCAGTGGCTGGTCGACGGGCGGCCGGGCCTCGACCTGCACGAGTGCGACCTGAACCGGTTCGACGTCTCGCAGCTGTCCCCGCAGTACGTGCGGGAACGCTCGATCCGCAGCTTCGTCGAGGTCTACGACATCATCCATCCGCTGGATCCGCCGTCGATCCGCGACGTGCGGGTCAGCCCGTTCCACGCCCGGCAGGTCGAGCTCGGCGCCGTCTTCGGCGAGGCGGCCGGCTGGGAGCGTCCGCTGTGGTTCGAGGCGAACGCCGGGCTGCCGCGTGCCGAGGTCGAGCGCGACGACTGGTCGGCGCGGCACTGGTCGCCGATCGCCGCCGGCGAGGCCCGGGCCACCCGCGAGGGCGTCGCCCTCTACGACATGACCCCGCTGACCCGCCTCGAGGTGACCGGCCCGGTCTCCTTCCTGCAGGGGCTGACCAGCGGCAACGTCGACCGCCCGGTCGGTACGGTGGTGTACACGCTGCTGCTGGATTCGGCCGGCGGCGTCCGCAGCGACGTGACCGTCGCCCGCCTCGCCGAGGACCGGTTCCAGGTCGGCGTCAACGGCCCCCTGGATCTGGACTGGCTGCTGCGGCACCGGACCGCCGGGGTCACCGTCCGCGACGTCACCGGCGGCACCTGCGGGCTCGGCGTCTGGGGACCCCTCGCGCGGGACCTGATCGCGCCGCTGGCCGACATCGACGTCTCGCACACCGAGTTCGGCTACTTCAAGGCCCGCGGCGCGCACCTCGGCGCGGTGCCGGTGACCATGCTGCGGCTCTCCTACGTCGGCGAGCTGGGCTGGGAGGTCTACACGACCGCCGAGCTGGGCCTGAAGCTGTGGGACACGCTGTGGGCGGCCGGGCAGCGGCACGGGATCATCGCCGGCGGCCGGGCCGCGTTCAACAGCCTGCGGCTGGAGAAGGGCTACCGGGCCTGGGGCACCGACATGACCGCCGAGGACGACCCGTACTCCGCCGGGCTGGGCTTCGCGGTCCGGCTCGACGCGGGCGACTTCACCGGCCGGGCCGCGCTGCTGGACCGGGCGGAGCCCGCCCGGATGCTGGCCTGCCTGGTGCTGGCCGACGAGGGCTGCGTGCCGATGGGCAGGGAACCGGTCTACGCCGGCGGCAAGCCCGCCGGCCACGTCACCAGCGCCGCCTACGGCCACACCGTCGGGGCGCCGATCGCGTACGCGTGGCTGCCCGCCGATGTGGCCGTGCCGGGCACCGCCGTCCAGGTCGGCTACTTCGACCGGATGCTGAACGCCACCGTGGCGGCCGAGCCGTTGTTCGACCCGAAACATGAACGCATCCGTCGTTAGGAGACCTGGTGGGTGTTTACGACGTCATCGTGGTGGGGCTCGGCGGCATGGGCAGCTCGGCCGCGTACCACCTGGCCGCCCGGGGCGTACGGGTGCTCGGCCTGGAGAAGTTCGGCCCGGCGCACGACCGCGGCGCCAGCCACGGCGGCTCGCGGATCATCCGCCAGTCCTACTTCGAGGGCGCGGCGTACGTGCCGCTGCTGCTGAGGTCGTACGAGTTGTTCGACGGCCTGGCCCGCGACTCCGGCCGGGACGTGATCACCCTGACCGGCGGCGTGATGGTCGGCCGGCCGGACAGCCGCACGGTGTCCGGCAGCCTGGAGAGCGCCGAGCGCTGGGGCCTGGAGCACGAGATGCTCGACGCCGCCGCGCTGCGCCGCCGCTTCCCGACGCTGAACCCGGAGCCGGACGAGGTCGCGCTCTTCGAGACCAGGGCCGGTTTCGTCCGGCCGGAGGCCACCGTCTCGGCGCACCTGGCGCTGGCCGCCCGCGCGGGCGCCGACCTGCACTTCGACGAGCCGATGACCGGCTGGAGCACGGCGCCGGGCGGCGGCGTGCGGGTGGAGACCGGCGCCGGCAGCTACGAGGCCGGCCGGCTGGTCATCACCCCCGGCCCGTGGGCGCCGCAGCTGCTCGCCGACCTGGGCGTGCCGTTCACCATCGAACGCCAGGTGCAGTACTGGTTCCAGCCCACCGGCGGGGTGGGGCCGTTCACGGCCGAGCGGCACCCCATCTACATCTGGGAGGACGCGACCGGCAGCCAGATCTACGGCTTCCCGGCGATCGACGGCCCGGACGGCGGCGCGAAGGTGGCCTTCTTCCGCCGCGGCGGGGTCACCACCCCGGAGACCATCGACCGCGAGGTGCACGCCGACGAGATCCGCGCGATGGCGGACCGGGCCCGCCGCAACCTGCCCGACCTGCCCGGCACCTTTCTGCGGGCCAAGACCTGCCTCTACAGCAACACCCCGGACGAGCACTTCGTGATCGCCCAGCACCCGGCGCACGACGCGGTCACCGTCGCCTGCGGCTTCTCCGGGCACGGCTTCAAGTTCGTCCCCGTGGTCGGCGAGATCCTCGCCGACCTGGCCACCACCGGCGCCACCCGCCACCCGATCGACCTGTTCCACCCGAGCCGCCTGGCGGGGGCGCCCTCATGACCAGCCTGCTGCCGACCCTGCCGGGCGCCTACTACACCGATCCGGCCGTGTTCGCCGCCGAGCAGGAGCGGATCTTCGAGGCGATGTGGTTCTGCGCCGTGCGCGGGGAGGACGTCGCCGCCGCCGGCCGTTACCGCACCGCACAGGTCGGCCGGGAGAACATCCTGGTGACCCGCAACGCGGCCGGCGAGGCGCGCGCGTTCCTCAACGTCTGCCGGCACCGCGGCGCGATGCTCTGCGCCGACGAGGAGGGCGCGGTCAAGCGGACCTTCCGCTGCGTCTACCACGCCTGGTCGTACGACCTCGACGGCCGCCTGGTCGCGGCGCCGAACCTGGTGAAGATGCCCGACATCGACCGGGTCGAGTACGGCCTGCGCCCGGTGCACGCCCGCGAGTGGCTGGGCTACGTCTGGGTCTGCCTGGCCGAGACGCCGCCGTCGTTCGCCGAGACCGTGCAGGGCGCCTGCGAGGAGCGGCTCGGCGACCTGGCGTCCCTCGAGCGCTACGGCGTCGAGGGACTGCGGCTCGGCCGGCGGATCCGCTACGACGTCCAGGCGAACTGGAAGCTCATCATCGAGAACTTCATGGAGTGCTACCACTGCGCCACCATCCACCCCGAGCTGGTGCACGTGCTGCCGGAGTTCGCGGGCGGCTACGCCGCCCAGTACTACGTGGGCCACGGCGCCGAGTTCGGGCCCGGCATCGAGGGCTTCACCGTCGACGGCAGCGCGGGCGTGACCGCCATCGCGAGCCTCACCCAGGAGCAGGACCGGCGCTACTACGCGGTGACGATCAAGCCGCAGGTGTTCCTCAACCTGGTGCCCGACCACGTCATCCTGCACCGGATGTACCCGCTGGCACCCGGCCGCACGGTGGTGGAGTGCGACTGGCTCTACCTGCCGGAGGTCGTCGCCGGCGGGCGCGACCTGACCAGCTCGGTCGAACTGTTCGACCGGGTCAACCGCCAGGACTTCGAGGCCTGCGAACGCTGCCAGCCGGCGATGTCGTCCCGCGCGTACGCCGGCGGCGGCGTCCTGGTGCCGAGCGAACACCACATCGCGACCTTCCACCGGTGGCTGCGCGACCGCCTCGGCGACCAGCAGCCCTGAGGGTAGGTGAGGCGGGTGGGATGATGGCCGGATGCCGAGTCCTTCCCGTGATCGTGACACCGCCGGACGGCCTCGCAACGCCCGGCCCCGCGACGGCCTCGGGCGGCCCCTGCCGCACGGCGCCCCCGGCGTGCCGACCACCCCGGACGACCTGATCCTGCCGCCCGCCGAGGCGCTGCGGGAGGCGGAACGGCTGCTCGCGGCCGGTCGCCCGTTCCACGCCCACGAGGTGCTGGAGGCCGCCTGGAAGGCCGCGCCGGACGACGAGCGTGACCTCTGGCAGGGCCTGGCCCAGCTCGCCGTCGGCCTGACCCACGCGCGGCGGGGCAACACCACCGGCGCCGCCCGGCTGCTGCTGCGGGCCGCGGACCGGATCGAGCCGTACGCCCCGGCCGAGCCGTACGGCGTGCCGGTCGCCGCGCTGACCACCTGGGCACGCGAGCTGGCCACCGGCGAGCGGCTGGGCGAGGACGTCGCGGCGCCGAGCCTGACCGGCGGCGTCGGGTAACCCCACCTCAGGCGACATCTCCAGCGGGTCGCGTCGCTCCTCGACGGCCCCTGACCGTTCCTGTACCCGGCCGGCGGCCGGGAGGCCCGTTCCCTCTCGGTGCGGGCATCCCGGCGCGGGTCGCGACGTCGCTATCGCCGGCCGGCCCGGCGGAGCATCTCGTCCGTTTCGGGGTCGGGCAGGAGCTCCCGGACCTCCTGCGCGCACCGGCAGGAGACCGCGATCTTGGCGGCCCACTCCAGCGCCTCCTCCCGCGAGGTCACCTCGACGACCGCGAACCCGCCGACGACCTCCTTGGTCTCCGGGTAGGGGCCGTCGGTGACCGTCCCGTCCGTGGCCGCGATGCTCGCCCGCTGGCGTTCGAGTCCGCCGCCGAACACCCACACGCCGGCGTTCACCGCCTCCTGGACCACCTCGTGCGCGGCCTTGCCCACGTCGGCCCAGTCCCCGGCCGGGATGTGGTCCATCGCGCCGTCATTGAACGAGATCAGGTACCGCGCCATGCCATGACTCCCTTGTCCCGGCGGCCTGCCGCGGCCGCCCCTCGCCTGTGCTACGAACGGCACCCCCCGGAATCGACGCCGTGCGAGAAGTATTTTCCGCCGGCCCTTCAGGCCGCGACGGTCTCCGCCGGTTCGGCCGGCGCCAGGCCGTCCAGGGCCGCCCGGGCCTCTTCCTGTACGGCCGCGGCCGCCGACCCGGCGAGGACGTGCTCCAGCGCCCGCCGGTACGCCGTGGCGAGGGCCTCCTCGGCCGGCACCTCGATGTCCGGCACGACCCCGGTGCCCTCCCAGTTGCCGCCGGTCACCGGGTTGACCGCCCGGGCGATCGGCACCGTGATCTCGAGGGTCGGCGTGATCGGGAAGAACCGGGTGGGGTGGGCACCGCCCCGGGTGGTCTGCCCGATCAGCGTGGCCCGGCCGAGCGCCTGCACGTTGTAGCAGAACTCCTCGCCGGCGGAGAACGTGACCCCGCTGATCAGCACGTAGACGGGCCGGTCGAGGTATCGCTCGCCGGGCAGGTAGGCCTGGCTCCAGTACTGCCGGGTGTTGCCGGATTCCCCGTCGTAGATGCTGTTGAGGTGCGTCTCGTCGTCCGGGAACAGGTAGCTGTGCCAGAGGCTGACCCCGTTGGGCACGCCGCCGCGGTTCCGGCGCAGGTCGATGATGAGCGCCTCGGTGTGCGACACCAGCTCCATCGCGGCCACGATGGCCCGGCCGCCCATCGACGCCTCGGGGATCTGGCGCAGGTCGAGGTAGCCGATGTTGCCGTCGAGGCGCTCGACCCGGGCGATGCCGTAGTTGGCCAGCTTGATCTGCTCCCGGTAGACCGCCACCATCTCGTCCTGGGTCAGCGCGGCGTGCAGTTCGGCGCCGCGGACCCGGACCCGCAGGTGCGTGTCCTCGCAGATCTCGAACAGCTCCGCGGTGAGCCGCTCGCCGAGCTGCCGCTCGTCCAGGCCCGCGTACTCCCCGGCCTGCTCGCGGCGGCGGATCGCCGCGGCGGCGGCCTCGGCCTTCTCCGGGAAGATGTACCGGGCGCAGAGCACGGCGAGGGCCTCTTCGATCACGTTCGGCGACATGACGGACAACCTAATCGATCTTCGCGTCCGAGGTGGTACCGGCGGCGGGGGGGCCGCGCGCGGAGGCCCCCGCCCCCCGCCCCCCCCCCGCCCCCGCGGGGGGGGGTCGGGCGGCGT
>NZ_JBEZXZ010000211.1:0-15226 GCF_040638275.1 Actinoplanes sp. NPDC026623
GCCGCTGTGGGACATCGGGCTGGTGACCCAGGCCGGCGAGCCCGACCTCGCCGTCGCGGTCATCTGGGTCGAGTTCGCGCCGGACCTGCCGCCGGGCGGGCGCGGCTCGGTGCGGCTGGCGCCGATGACCGCGGCCGACTGGCGTCACCTGGGTCCCGGCGACCCGATCACCATGCACGACGGCCGCGGGGCCTGTGGCGCCGCGGTCATCACCGAGGCCGTGTTTCCGGCGACGTGGGGTACCCGGCGCCCGGGCACGTGACGTGGTGCGCGCGGACGTGATCTTCGGCGGATGCACGTCAGCGCCGCGTCCCGAGCGAACCCGGATCAGTGGCAGGGAACCCGTCGGGCGGCCACGCCGGGCGCTACCTCGAACGTCGACAGGAACCGCACGTCGGAAGGCAGCTCGGAGTCCCCGACATCACTGGAGCCGAACGACCTTCCTCGGCCCCTCATCGCCCGCGCGGATTCCAGCGACATCGTGGCGTACTCGTAGATGCGCCCGAAGGTGACGCCGGCAGGGTGGTCGCCGAGGTTGTCGAGGTAGGACCAGCCGCCGCCGGCGCCGTGCAGATCCACCTGCTCGAGCAGGTAGCGACCCCGCCTGCCGAAGTTTCCCTCGGCGTCGCAGGTCGCCCGGTCGACGCGGACCAACAGGACGAGTATCAGATCTTCCGGGTAGGTGCCGATCACCTGGCCCGTCAGCACGAACGGGCCCTCGATGGGTCCGGCGCCGTCGTCGACCTGGACGGGGCAGAACACCATCCCCCCGGCGAGGGCCGGGCGGGGCGCGATCGTTCCCGGGGTGCCGGCGGCGATGCTGCACTGATACGGAGAGCTCCGGTTCTCTGAGCCGGAGGGGCCGGTGACGTTGCATGAGAAGGCACCCTGCTATTGCGTCGCTCCAGGGCGCCCGCCGTCGCACACCACGGGAACGGCTCGCGTTTTGCGTGACGGCGCACGTGCCGAAGTCCGAATACCGCCGGTCAGGTCACTGGATGATCGGGCAGGGGCGTGATCTCGGGCGCCGGGTCGTCGCGCAGCCGGCTGTACAGGTAGCCGTCACGCCACGCTCCGGCACGGAACTCGCACGCCCGCACCACGCCCTCGAGCTGGAAGCCGGCCTTGGCCAAGGACTTCTGCTCGGCGGCGTTCTCGGGGTGGGTACCGGCCTGGATGCGCTGCGCCGGGCTGTGGCTGAAGAGGTACTCGGTCAACAGTGCCTGGGCACGCCAGCCGATGCCTCTGCCGCGCCACTCCGGCAGCAGCACGATGCCGATCTCCCAGTACTTGGCCATACCGCCGTAAAGCCCCTGCTGGTAGCTCAGGAGCCCGCACGCCTGCCCCCGCACCTCGGCGATCAGCCGGCCGTCGGCCTCGCCGAGGTACCCGTCCTGGGCAAATCGGCGGGCCGGCTGCTGCGCGTCCAGGAACCCGGACCAGTCCAGCCCGATGAGGAACGGCTCGGTCCGGAACCGCCGTAACATCTCCAGGTCCGACTCCACGACCGGCCGTAGCCGAACCTCCACCCTGTCCGTCATAGCGGTCGATGGTAGCCGCGACCGCCGAGCTCACGCCGACGGCGAGCCGCTCCGGCGTCAGCACGCCGCCAGGCTCGGAATCGTCAGGTCAAGGCGTTCAGCTGCAGCAGGATCGAGGGTCCGTGATGCGGTCGTCCTCGGACAGCGGGCCCGTCACCGGCGGGGCGGGTGGCCTGGTGGTCCCCGTCCTCAGGGGCGGCCGGCCACGACGCGGTCGCGGCCGGCCCGCTTGGCGGCGTACAGGTGACGGTCCGCGTGCGAGAGCAGCCCGGCCGGGGTGACCGGGTCCTGCGAGGTGACCGTCACGCCGATGCTGGCGGTCACCGGCAGCCTGCCGGTCGTCGAGAACCAGTCGTGCTCGCGGATGCGGTCGCCCAGCTCGGTGCAGCGCCGCACCGCCTCCTCCAGGCCGGTGTCCGGCAGGACGAGCAGGAACTCCTCGCCGCCGAGCCGGGCCGCGAACGCCGGTTCCGGGGTGGCGTCGGTGAGAAAGCGGCCCATCTGTTGCAGCACCAGGTCCCCGGCGTCGTGCGAGAGGGTGTCGTTGATCCGCTTGAAGTGGTCGAGGTCCACGATCGCCGCCGCGAGGGGGCGGCGGCGGGCCACCGCGTCGCCCAGCAGGGCCGACAGCCGCTCGTCGGCGTAGCGCCGGTTGTGCAGGCCGGTCAGCGCGTCGCGGTGGGCCAGCTCGCGGAAGTGCTCGCCGAGGCGCCGGGCCTCGGTCGCCTCGAACACCGCCTGCAGGGTGCGGGCCTGCGCGTCGCGCTGCGCGGAGCGAAGCTCGGTGAAGAACCGGTGAAACTCGACGTGCGCCTCGTAGGCCGCACGGTGCCGGCCCATCGCCGCGTAGAGCACGGCCTGCTGCTCCAGCATGGCGGCCTGCGCGCTGCGCAGGTCGCGCTCGCGGGCCAGCCGCCGCACGTGGTCCAGGTCGGCCTGCGCGGTGCTGAAGCGCCCGGCCAGGCGATGCGCCTCGCTGAGGGTCAGCAGGGCCTCCGGCAGCGCCGCGCTGGTGCTGTGCAGGTACTCGTGGTGCTGGGTCAGCGGGCGCAGGATCTCTTCCACCGCCGGGTAGTCGCCCTCGGCGAGCCGGACCCGGGCCATCGTGATCAGCTGCGGGCCGTCCAGCGGGATGCCGCTGGACGCGTGCAGCTCGGCCATCTGCGCGACCGCCGCCGCGGCGGCGGCGTGGTCGTTCTCGTGGTTGGCGAGGTTCGCCAGGTTGCCGAGGATCATCAGCATCTGCTGCTGGTCGCCCATGGTCGCGGCCAGGTCGAGGGCCTCGCGGTAGCGCCGGGCCGCCTCGTCGGCGGAGCCGCCGTCGCCGAGCACGACGGCCAGCGTCATCAGGTGCCGGACCCGGATCGCCGGCGGGTCGTCGTCGGTCAGGTGCGCGACCGCCTGCACGGCGTTGCCGAGCGCGCCGGCCAGGTCGCCGATGTAGTAGTGGAAGTGGGTCAGCGTGCGATGGCTGCAGGCCAGCACGTAGCCGTCGTCGTGCTGCAGCGCCCAGGCGTTGACCTGCTGGGCGAGCGTGCCGCCCTCGGCCGTGCGGCCCTCGCGCAGGGCGGCGTCCGCGCGGATCAGCCGGGCCCGGGCGGCGGTCCGCTCGTCGCCGTCGCGTTCCAGCGCGGCGGCCGCGGCGGCGGTCGCCCGGAAGTCGGTTACCGGCCGCAGCTCGAGCTCCGCGACCTCGATGTTCACAAATAGCAATCTAACGGTCACGAGCCCCGCTTGGGCGCGAACTCGTCGGACACCCGGGCGTCAGTCCAGCCTGACGATGTCGCGGCCGAGGGGCCAGAACGCGACCGGCACCAGCTTGAAGTTGGCGATGCCGAACGGGATCCCGATGATCGTGATGCACTGCGCGACGCCGGCGACCAGGTGGGTCAGCGCCAGCCACCACCCGGCGACGAGCACCCAGAGCACATTGGCCAGTCCGGAGGCCACCCCGGCGTCCGGCCGGCTGACGACCGTGCGCCCGAACGGCCACAGCGAGTACCGGGCCAGCCGCAGCGCCGCGACGCCGAACGGGATGGTCACGATCAGCGCGAAGCACAGCAGCGCCGCGAGGCCGTAGCCGATGGCCAGCAGAAATCCGCTGCCGAAGACGAACCAGAGGACGTTCAAGATCAGGCGCACCAGTCCATCATGGCCGCCGCGCGCAACCTCCCGGCGGACTTTCGTACGGACCGGAGGTAAGTTTCGGGCACGGATATAGAACTTTCTCTTTATCGAGCCTTTCCTTTGTCCCGTCGGCTGGGTTAGCGTCGCCTCACGTAACACGAAAGACACATCGTGTTATCGAGACGTACGTCTATGCCTGGGTTCGAACGGGTCATGGGGAGGTCGCGCATGCGTACCGGAATCTGGTTGGTCGGCGCACGCGGCTCCGTGGCCGTCACCTCGATCGTCGGCGCGGCGGCGCTGCGGACCCGCCTGGTCGCACCCACCGGCTGCGTCACCGAGCTGCCGCAGCTGCGCAGCCCGGCGCTGCCCGGCTGGTCCGAACTGGTCTTCGGCGGCCACGACATCGTCACCACCCCGGTGCTGAAGAAGGCCGACGCGCTCGCCGCCGCCGGGGTGCTGCCCGGCCGCCTCGTCGTCGCGCTCGCCGACGACCTCGCGACGGTCGAGCACGAGCTGCGGCCGCTGCCGGCCGGCGACACCCAGGCCGGCACGGCGGACCGGATCGCCGCCGACCTGAGCGACTTCCGCGACCGCAACGGCCTCGACCGGGTGGTGGTCGTCAACGTGTCCACCACCGAGCCGGTCGCCGCACCGCACCCCGCGCACGCCGGCCTCGCCGCACTCACGGCGGCCCTGGCCGGGCCCGGCCCGGTCCTGCCGCCGAGCGCCCTGGTCGCCTACGCGGCCTTCACCGCCGGCTGCTCCTTCATCGACTTCACCCCGTCGACCGGCGCGCGGCTGCCGGCCCTGGCCGAGCTCGCCCGCCGCCAGGCCGTCCCGTACGCGGGCAACGACGGCAAGACCGGCGAGACCCTGGTCAAGTCGGTGCTGGCGCCCATGTTCGCGCTGCGCAACCTGCGGGTCCGCAGCTGGTCCGGGCTCAACCTGCTCGGCGGCGGCGACGGCGCCAACCTGGCCGACCCGGCCGCCAACGCCGCCAAGGTCTCCAGCAAGCAGCGGGTGCTCGGCGACGCGCTGGGATACCAGCCGGAGGGCACCAGCCGGATCGACTACGTGGCGGAGATCGGCGACTTCAAGACCGCCTGGGACCTGATCACCTTCGAGGGCTTCCTCGGCACCGGCATGCGGATGGAGTTCACCTGGCACGGCTGCGACTCCGCCCTGGCCGCGCCGCTCGTGCTCGACCTGGCCCGGCTCACCGCGGCCGCGCACCGCGCCGGGCGCAGCGGCCCGCTGCCCGAACTCGGCTTCTTCTTCAAGGACCCGCTCGGCGACGGCCCGTCCGCGCTGGCCGAGCAGTGGGCCGCCCTCGCGGCGTTCACGGCGGGCCTGGGCTCGTGAAGACGCCGCTGCGCACCCTCGCCGACCTGGTCCGCGCCCCGGCCGCGCTCTCCGTGCCCGGCGACGCGGTGGCCGGCGCCGCCGCGGCCGGAACGCTCGGCCCGCGCACGGCCGGCCTGGCCGGCGCCGCCGTCTGCCTCTACTGGGCGGGGATGGCCGCCAACGACTGGGCCGACCGCGACCTCGACGCCGCCGAGCGCCCGGAACGCCCGATACCGTCCGGCCGGATCTCCGCACCCGCCGCGCTCGGCATCGCCGCCGGGCTCACCGCGGCCGGCCTGGCCCTCGCCGCCCGGACGGGCGGGGCCCGGGCCCTGGCCGTCGCGGGACCGCTCGCCGCCGCGATCTGGGCCTACGACCTGCGGCTCAAGAACAGCGCGGCCGGCCCCGCCGGGATGGCCGCCTGCCGCGCCCTCGACGTGCTGCTCGGCGCGAGCGCCGGCAATCCGGTACGCGCGTTGCCCGCCGCCCTGGCCGTCGCGGCGCACACGTACACGGTCACCGAGCTGTCCCGCCGCGAGGTCGCGGGCAGCACCACCGCGAGGCTCCCCGCGGCCACCCTGACCGCGACCGCCGGGCTGGCCGCCGCCGTCGCCGCGCGCGGCGGCACCGTCACCACGGTGCTCGCCGGCGAGTACGCCACCAGCTACGGCCGCGCCCAGGCCCGGCTCTTCACCGACCCGGCCGCCCCCCGCGTCCGCGCCGCCGTCGGCGCCGGCATCACCGCGCTGCCCGCGCTGCAGGGCGCGCTCGCCGCCCGGGCCGGCCGCACCTGGGCCGGGCTCGCCGTCGCGGCCGCCGCCCCGCTCGGCCGGCTGCTCGCCCGCAGGGTGTCGCCGACATGACCGCCCTGCGGTACGGCTACGGCACCAACGGCTTCGCCAATCACCGCCTCGGTGACGCCCTCGAGGTCATCGCCGGCCTCGGCTACGCCGGCGTCGCGCTCACCCTCGACCACGACCACCTCGACCCGTTCGCGCCCGGCCTGGCCCGCGGCGTCGCCACCGTCGCCGACCGGCTCCGCGACCTCGGCCTCGGCGTCGTCGTCGAGACCGGCGCCCGCTACCTGCTCGACCCGTGGCGCAAACACGCGCCGACGCTGCTGCACGACGACCGCAAGCTGCGGCTCGACTTCCTGCGCCGGGCGGTAGCGGTCGGCGCGGACCTGGGCGCCGAGGCCGTCTCCTTCTGGGCCGGGGTACGCCCGGACGGCGTCGACGCTGCCACCGCCTGGCGCCGGCTGGTCGACGGCTGCGCGGAGATCACCGAGGCGGCCACCGCCGCCGGGGTGCCGCTCGGCTTCGAGCCCGAGCCCGGCATGGAGGTGGCCGACATCGCCGGCTGGCGGCGGTTGCGCGCGGCCCTGGGCGAGCCCGGCATGTTCGGCCTCACCCTCGACATCGGGCACTGCCGCTGCCTCGAGGACCCGCCGGTGCCGGACTGCGTGACCGCCGTCGCCCCGCACCTGGTCAACGTGCAGATCGACGACATGCGCCGCGGCGTGCACGAACACCTCGAGTTCGGCACCGGCGAGATCGACTTCCCGCCCGTGCTGCGGGCGCTGATCGACGGCGGCTACCGCGGCCTGGTCGCCGTCGAACTGCCCCGGCATTCGCACGCGGCGCCGACGGTCGCCCGCGAATCGCTGGCGTTCCTGCGAGCGGCCGAGAAGGAGGCTCAGTGTTAGACGACCTGCGTACCGCGCTCGCCGGCGTGCCGGGCGGGGACTGGCTCGACGACGCGCTGGCCCGGGTCCGCGACGACCCCGACGAGCTCGGGCCGCTGTTCGCCCGCGCCGACCGCAAGCTCGGGCGCGAGCCGCTGTTCCCGGACAGCAGTTGGACCGCCGGGCGCGCCGGGCGCGCGCTGCTGGCCGAGGTGGCCGACCCGGAACGGACCATCACGCTGTATGAGCAGGGCGACACCGCCGAGCGGCTGGCCGTGCTCGCCGCGCTGCCGCTGCTCGACGCCGGGCCCGCCCTGGTGCCGCTGCTGCACGACGCGCTGCGGACCAACGACGCCCGGCTGGTCGCCGCGGCGCTCGGCCCGTACGCCGTGCACCTGGACGACGCGACCTGGCGCCAGGGCGTCGTCAAGTGCGTCTTCATGGGCATCCCGCTCAGCGCCGTCGACGGCCTCGACGACCGCGCCGACCCGGAGCTCGCGGTCATGCTCGGCGCCCTGGCCCGGGAGCGCGCCGCCGCCGACCGCCGGATGCCGCCGGACGCCCTCGCGCTGCTCAACCGGCTCACCGTCGCGAACCACTCGAGGAAGCAGGACTGATGCGCATCTTCGACCCGCACATCCACATGACCTCGCGGACCACCGACGACTACCGCGCGATGGCCCTCAACGGCGTGCAGGCGGTGGTGGAGCCGGCGTTCTGGCTCGGCCAGCCGCGCACCAACCCCGGCTCGTTCGCCGACTACTTCGACTCGCTGATCGGCTGGGAGCCGTACCGGGCGGCCCAGTTCGGCATCCGGCACCACGCCACCATCGCGCTCAACCCCAAGGAGGCCAACGATCCGCGCTGCCGCAGCGTGCTCAACCTGCTGCCGCGCTACCTCGACAAGGACGGCGTGGTCGCGGTCGGCGAGATCGGCTACGACTCGATGACCCCGGCCGAGGACGACGCCTTCGCCGTGCAACTGGCCCTGGCGATCGAGTACGAGCTGCCGGCGCTCGTGCACACCCCGCACCGCGACAAGGCGGCCGGCACCCGGCGCACCCTCGACGTCGTCGCCGAGTCCGGCATCGCGCCGGGCCGGGTGGCGATCGACCACCTCAACGAGATCACCGTCGGCCTGGTCCGCGACTCCGGCTGCTGGATGGGCTTCTCCATCTACCCGGAGACGAAGATGTCGCCGCACCGGATGGTCGAGATCGTCAAGGCGTACGGCACCGAGCGGATCCTGATCAACTCCGCCGCCGACTGGGGCCACTCCGACCCGCTGCTGACCGTCGCCACCGGTGAGGCGCTGCTGGCGGCCGGGTTCACCGCCGACGACGTCGACCGGCTGCTGTGGCGCAACCCGGTCGAGTTCTACGGCCAGTCCGGGCGCCTCGACCTGTCCAGACCGGAGCCGGCGGACTCGTTCATCGGCAGTTCCATCGCGCGGGGAGGCGCCTGATGCGGCTGCGGCATCCCGGCGGGCAGGTCGTGCACCTGTCCTACTGCACCAACGTGCACCCCGCCGAGGACTTCGCCGGGATCCTCGCGCAGCTGGACACGTACGCGGTGCCGATCCGCGAACGGCTCGGCACCGACGTGCTCGGCCTCGGCATGTGGCTCGCGGCGCCGGTGGCGGCCGGGCTCGCGGCCGACGTCGCCGGGCGCCGGCGGCTGCGCCGGGAGCTCGACGCGCGCGGGCTCGAGGTGGTCATGCTCAACGGGTTCCCGTACCAGGCGTTCCAGGCGCCGGTGGTCAAGCACGCCGTCTATCAGCCCGACTGGACCACCGCGCAGCGGCTCGCGTACACCCTGGACCTGGCCCGGGTGCTGACCGACCTGCTGCCGGACCGCGCCGCGCGCGGATCGATCTCCACCCTGCCGCTCGCCTGGCGCGAGCCGTGGGACGCCGAACGCGCCGACGCCTGCCGGCACCACCTCGACGAGCTGGCCCGCACCCTCGCGCAGGGCGAGCGGGACATCCGGGTCGCGTTCGAGCCCGAGCCCGGCTGCGTCATCGAGACCACCGCGCAGGCCGCCCTGCTGCTGTCCGGCATGGACACCAGCCGGCTCGGCATCTGCCTCGACCTGGCACACCTCGCCTGCGCCTGGGAGCAGCCGGGGGAGGCGCTGCGCAACCTCGCCGCCGCCCGCCTGCCGATCGTCAAGGTCCAGGTCTCCGCCGCGCTCGCCAGCGCCGACCCGCGCGCCGACGCCGCCGTGCTGGGCGAGTACGTCGAGCCGCGCTTCCTGCATCAGACCCGCGGCCCCGACGGCCTGTCCGCCGACGACCTCGACGAGGCCCTGGCCGTGCCCGGCGGGCGCGACCAGCCCTGGCGGGTGCACTACCACGTGCCGCTGCACGCCCCGCCCGTGCCGCCGCTGCAGACCACCGTCGGGGTGCTCGCCGAGGCCCTGGCGCTGCTGGCCGGCGGCCCCGAGCCGCTCTGCGACCACTACGAGGTGGAGACCTACACCTGGAACGTGCTGCCGCCGACGTCGCGCCCCGGCAGCCCGGCCGAGCTCGCCTCGGGGATCGCCTCGGAACTCTTCTTCGCCCGGGCCCAGCTCACCGCGCTGGGTCTCACCGCCTATCAGGGGGTCACGCCGTGAAGCCCGTGGTCGTACTGGACGTCGCCGGCCTCACCCCGCGGCTGCTGGAACACATGCCGCGCCTCGCCCGCCTCGCCGGCACCGGATTCTCCGCCGCCCTCGGCACCGTGCTGCCGGCCGTCACCTGCTCGGTGCAGTCCACCTTCCTCACCGGCGAGACCCCGGCCGGGCACGGCATCGTCGGCAACGGCTGGTACTTCCGCGACCTGGGCGAGGTGCTGCTCTGGCGCCAGCACAACGCGCTGGTCGGCGGCGAGAAGCTGTGGCACGCGGCCCGCACGCGCGCGCCGGGCTACACGGTGGCCAACGTCTGCTGGTGGTACGCGATGGGCGCCGACGTCGACTGGACGGTGACGCCGCGGCCGGTCTACCACGCCGACGGCCGCAAGGACCCGGACTGCTACACCGATCCGCCCGCGCTGCACGACACGCTCACCGCGAAGCTCGGCACCTTCCCGCTGTTCAGCTACTGGGGCGCGAACGCCGGGCTGGCGTCCTCGGAGTGGATCTGCCGGGCCGCCGAGCAGATCATGGCCGATCACGACCCGGACCTGACCCTGGTCTACGTGCCGCATCTCGACTACGACCTGCAGCGCTACGGGCCGTCCGGCCCGCAGGCCGCCGCGGCCGCGGCCGAGCTCGACGTCGTGCTCGGCCCGCTGCTCGACGCGGCCGCCGCCCGCGGCGCCACGGTCGTCGTGCTGTCCGAGTACGGCATCACCGACGTGTCCCGCCCGGTCGACGTCAACCGGCTGCTCCGCGCCGAGGGCCTGCTGCGGGTGTACACCCAGGCCGGGATGGAGTATCTCGACCCGTGGACGTCGCGGGCGTTCGCGGTGGCGGACCACCAGGTCGCACACGTCTACGTCCGCGACCCCGCCGACGTGCCGGCCGTGGCGAAGCTCTGCGCGGCGCTGCCCGGCGTCGCCGAGGTGCTCGACGCCGACGGACTGGCCGGGTACGGGCTGGACCACGAGCGGTCCGGGGAGCTGGTCCTGGTCGCCGAGCCGGACTCCTGGTTCACGTACTACTACTGGCTGGACGACGCCGCGGCACCGGACTTCGCCCGGCTGGTGGAGATCCACCGCAAGCCCGGGTACGACCCCGCCGAGCTGTTCTTCGACCCGGCCGGCCCGACGGCGGCGAAGGGGCGCGCCGGACTGGCGCTGCTGCGCAAGAAGATCGGCATGCGCTACCTGATGAGCGTCGTCGGCCTCGACGCCGGCGCCCGCGCGGTCCGCGGCTCGCACGGGCGGCTGCCGGCCGACCCCCGCGACGCGCCCGTGCTGATCTGCTCGGACCCGGCCTTCGCCCGCGACGCGGTCGCCGCCACCGAGGTGAAGGACCTGCTGCTCGCGCTCGCGGGGCTGCCGTCATGACCGTCGGCATGGCGCCGGAGACCGACGCGTCGGGCCTGGCCCGGCGCTGCGAGTCGGCGCTGATCCGCTACCTGGACCGGCAGCGGCCACACTGGCCGGACGGCACCCCGGCGGGCGTGCTCGACGCGGTGCGGCGGTTCGTGCTCGCGGACGGCAAGCGGTTGCGCCCGATGTTCTGCTACTGGGGCTGGCGCGGGGCGGGGCAGCCGGACAGCCCGCAGATCGTCGTCGCGGCGGCGGCGCTCGAGTTGTTCCACGCCTTCGCCCTGATCCACGACGACATCATGGACGGCAGCACGCTGCGCCGCGGCCAGCCGACCGTGCACCGCCACTTCGCCGACGTGCACACCCGGCATTCGTGGCGCGGCGAGGCGGTCCGGTACGGCCAGAGCGCGGCCCTGCTGTGCGGTGACCTCTGCGCCGCCTGGGCGGACCACATGCTGCACGAGTCGGGGCTGCCGGTCGAGTGGATACACCGCGGGTACCGGCTCTTCTCGGTGATGCGTACCGAGGTGATCGCCGGTCAGTACCTGGATCTGGTCTCGGGGGTCGGCGACGGTTCGGTGGCGGGGGCGCTGACCGTCATCCGGATGAAGGCGGCCCGGTACACGGTGACCCGGCCGCTGCAGATCGGCGCCGCCCTGGCGGGTGGCCCCGAGGCGCTCCAGGCGGCGCTGCAGGCGTTCGGCGACCCGCTGGGTGACGCGTTCCAGCTGCGCGACGACGTGCTCGGCGTCTTCGGCGACCCGGCGGTGACCGGCAAGCCGGTCGTGGACGACCTGCGCGAGGGCAAGCCGACCGTGATGATCGCGATGGCCCGGGATCGGGCGGACCGGGCGCAGGCCGCCCGGATCCGGGTGCTGTTCGGCGACCCGGACCTGGACGACGCGGGCGCGGGGGAGCTGCGGTCGATCATCACGGCGACCGGCGCCCGGCAGCGGATCGAGGACCTGATCTCGCAGCGGGCGGCGGAGGCGATGACGGCGCTGGCCGGCGCCCCGCTGACCGGGGAGGCGCGGGCCGCACTCACCGACCTGGCATCGTCGGTGGTGGCGCGCCGCCGATAGCGGCATTTCGCCGCCGTGAAACGGCAATCCGGCTCATCGTATGGGCGACAAATTCCGGCATGCTCACCTCGCTATCTCCGGCGATGCTCCAATGACAAGCAAGCGCTCAGCGCTATTTGTCAAATTGCCTCCCAGGGCTCAAAGATTGGTGAGCGAGTTGCCTGAATCAATCCCGGCCCCCGAGCGCGTCGCATCGTCCGGCGTGACTCGGCGAAGCGTATTAGGTGGAGCGGGCGCGGCCGCGTTCGGCCTCGCGGCCACCGCCGCCACCGCCGGTTCGCTCGGCCTCCTGCCGGGGGCGGCCGGCGCCGCCGTCAACCCGCGCTCCGAGGTCTGGCCGTTCCTGGGAGTCGACGGCGGCGGTGAGCAGATCCCCGGCCCGTACCTGCCGTTCGGCTTCGCCAAGCCCAGTCCGGACACCGTGGGTGGCGACGCCACGAGCGGTTACCGGTCGCACCGTAGGTGCCTGGGATTCAGCCAGACCCATGTCCTGGGCACCGGCGGCGGCGCGAAGTACGGCAATTTCCGGATTACGCCGATCACCGGCTCCATGAACTCCATCAGGCCGACGACCGCCATCAAGGCCGGCGCGGGCCTGACGGACGAGTCGGCGGAACCGGGCTATTACGGGGCCACGTTGACCCGTGGCGGTGACGCCGTCAAGGCCGCCCTGACCGCGACCAGATTGTGCGCCGTGCACCGATATACGTTCCGGGCCGGCCGGACCGCCAACCTGCTCGTGGACATCACCTCCGGCATCGACGTGGAATGGGGCCAGCATCCGCTGAGTTGCCAGGCCTCGTTCAACGACAGCGGCGCCCTGGAAATCTCCGGCACCTTCGAGGGCGGCTGGAACTACGGCCGCTACAAGCTCTATGCCGTCGTCGTGTTCAGCCGCGCTCCCGACGCGTACGGGATGTGGGACGGCGACACGGTGGCGACCGGGCAGCGGGCGCGCGCCGCCGGCGGCGTCCGCGAGACGCAGCGGGTCGGCGCCTACGCCACCTTCGACACCGACACCGACCAGGTCGTCGAGGTGCGGGTGGCGTTGTCCTTCAAGAGCATCGCCCGGGCCTGGGAGAACTACGCACATCAGGTGTCCGGCAAGGACTTCTCGGCCGTTCTGTCGTCGGCGCACGCCGCCTGGGACGACGCCCTCGGCAGGATCGCGGTCGACGGCGGCACCCCCGACCAGCGGTCGGTGTTCTACACCTCCCTCATGCAGAGCCACGCCATGCCCCACGACCTGACCGGCGAGAACGTGTGGTGGAGTTCCAGGGCGGCGCATTACGAGGACTACTACACCATCTGGGACACCTTCCGCACCGTGCACCCGTTGCTGACGCTGATCCAGCCGCGACGCCAGGCGGAGATGGTGCAGTCGCTGGTCGAGACCTACATTCACACCGGGTGGATGCCCGACGCCCGGATCGCCGGCAACAACGGCCAGCAGCAGGGCGGCACCAACGGCGACGTGCTGGTGGCCGACGCCATGGTGAAGGACCTGAGCGGCATCGACTACCGGAAGGCCTACGAGGCGCTGCGGAAGAACGCCGACGAGGAGAGCGCGGATCCGTCGGTCGCCGGCCGGCGGATGACCGACTACAAGTCCAACGGCGGCTGGATCCCGATCGACCAGTCGACCTGGGCACCGGCCGACCGGCAGTCGGGATGGTGGGGTCGCTCGGCGTCGCGCACCTTGGAATACAACTACAACGACTTCTGCGTCGCCACGGTGGCGCGGGGCCAGGGCGACACGGCCGGCGCCGCGCGATATCGCAACCGGTCCAAGGGCTGGCAGAACCTGTGGGACCCCTCGACGTCGGCGATCCGCCCGCGATACAGCAACCGCGCCTGGCTCGGCGACTACGACAAGGACCGGCACTACACCGGCTGGCATGAGCCCTTCTACGAGGGCTCGGGCCGCCAATACAGCACGTTCGTCCCGCACGACACGCAGAAGGTGATCGACCTGGTCGGCGGGGACGACCGATACGTCAGCTGGCTGGACGACCTGTTCGACGGCCACTACAACCACGACAACGAGCCCGACCTGCTGGCGGCCTGGCTCTACATCCACGCCGGCCGGCCCGCGCGCACCGCGCTGCGGGTCCGCGACATCCTCGCCGGCAGGTACGTGAAGGCGCGCGACGGCCTCCCCGGAAACAACGACGCGGGCGCGCTGACCGCCTACTACTGCTGGGGCGCCATCGGCCTGTTCCCCAACGCCGGTCAGCCGTACTACTACATCGGAAGCCCCATCTTCACCGAGACCCGGCTCAAGGTCGCCGGTGGGACCTTCACCATCAGGGCCGCCGGCACCTCGGCGACCGACAAGTACGTGCAGGGAGCCACCCTCAACGGCCGGACCCACAACCGGGCCTGGCTGTCGCACCGCGAGGTGGCCGGGGGCGGCACCCTGGTGCTGACGATGGGATCCAGCGACCGGAGCGCGTGGGGGACCGGCGTCAACGACCGGCCCGCCTCGTTGTCCGCGGGCTGACCCGGCGCTGAACCGGCGCTGAAGCGATCGCCTCAGCGCCGGCCCGCCCGGGCGTCAGTCGCGGTGCACGACGTGTGCGCCGCCGCGCAGCGGGTCGCGGGTCCAGCCGACCGCCCAGATCGCGCCGGTGCCGGGTATCGCGGTGGCGGCGGCGAGTGCCGAGGACGGCTCGCCGTTGTTGGTCGTGCCGCCGGGGTTCGACGGCCCGGTGGCGTCCGGGGTGAACACCTTGCCGTTCCAGTGCTCGGCGTAGTCGGTCTCGTTCAGCGTCGTGTCGCCGGTGTAGCCGATGGCCCAGGCGTCGTCCGGCGACAACGCGATCACCTCGGTCAGCTCCGACTCCTCGCCGTTCGTGGGCACCGCGGCCCAGGCGCCGCCGGTCCGGTGCAGCGCGAGGGGCCGGCAGGACTCCAGCAGGATCGCGTCGAGGCAGGTGCGGCCGACCGCCCACACGTCGTCCGGCCCGGTCGCGGAGACGCCGGCGAGGAAGGTCCCCTCGGTCGCCGGGTCGCCGGTCACCGGGGGCGCCTGCTCCTGCCAGCCCGCGCCGTCCCAGTGCAGGATCAGGCCGGTCCGGCGGCCGTCGAGGCGGACCTGGGAGCCGACCGCCCAGGCGTCGCCGGCGGCGCGGGCGAAGACCGCGGAGAGCTCGGTCGACGTGGCGTCCCCGTCGGGCGCGGGCACCTGCGCCCAGCCGGCGGCCCCGTCACGCAGGATCAGCGCGCGCGGTGGCTTGGTGCCGGCCGAGGTGTGGCCGACCGCCCAGCCGCCGCCGGCCGACATGTCCACGTCGGACAGCTCGCTCGACGCTCCGAGCGGCGGCGACGGCAGCGCCGCCGCCGTCCAGGCGCCGTCGTAGTGCAGCGCCGCCGCGGACCGGGTGGTGGAGCCGGCGGCGCTGCCGACGGCCCACACGTCGCCGGGTGCGACGGCGTCCACCGCGGTGAGGTCGTATCGCCGGC
>NZ_JBEZXZ010000212.1:0-15140 GCF_040638275.1 Actinoplanes sp. NPDC026623
GTGCTGGTCACCGGGCCCGCTATCCGGGCGGTGGCGCACGGCGCCGAGCGCGTGGTGCTGCTCTGCGGGCCGCGCGGCCGGGCCGCGGCCGAACTGCTGCCGGGCGTCGACGAGCTCGTCGAGTGGCGGCTGCCGTGGATCGACCCGGAGCCGGATCCGGTCGATCCGGCCGATCTGGCCGCGCTGACCCGGCGGATCGCGGCCGCCGGAGTCGACGAGGCGGTGGTGTTCACCTCGTTCCACCAGTCCGCCCTGCCCCTGGCCGTGCTGCTGCGGATGGCCGGGGTCGCCCGGATCACCGCGATCAGCGACGACTATCCCGGCTCGCTGCTCGACGTGCGGCACCGCGTTCCCGAGCACCTGCCGGAGACCGAACGGGCCCGCAGCGTCGCCGCGGCGGCCGGGTTCGCCCTGCCTGGCGGCGACGACGGCCGGCTGGCGGTCACCACCGCCGCGAACCAGGGAGCCGGAGAGTACGTCGTGGTGCATCCGGGCGCCAGCGTCCCCGCACGATCCGGCCCGCCGGAACGCCTGCGCGCGACCGTGGCCGCACTGGCCGGCGCCGGCCACCGGGTCCTGGTCACCGGCGGCCCGCAGGAGCGGAGCCTCGCCGCCTTCGTGGCGGGCGAGGCGGGCGAGGACGCCGGCCCCGCCTCGATGGCCCGGCTCGCCGAGATCCTGGCCGGCGCCGCCTGCCTGGTCGTCGGCAACACCGGCCCCGCGCACCTGGCCGCGGCCGTCGGCACTCCCGTGGTCAGTCTCTTCGCCCCGACCATCCCGTACGTCCGGTGGGGCCCCTACCGCGTGCCGAACGTGCGCCTCGGCGTCGCCGACGCGCCGTGCCGGGACACCCGGGCGACGATCTGCCCGACACCGGGCCACCCCTGCCTGTCCATGGTGGAGCCGGCCGACGTCCTTGCCGCCGTCGACCTGCTGATCTCTGCCCCGCGTACCTTCTCCCGGACCGAGGTCGCCGCATGAACATCCTGCTTTGGCACGTGCACGGCTCCTGGACCACCGCGTTCGTCCAGGGCAAGCACCGTTACCTGATTCCGGTCAACGAGGCCCGCGACGCGTGGGGGCGCGGACGCGCGCGGACGTTCGACTGGCCGCCCTCCGTCGAGGAGCGGCCGATCGGCGAGATCCGCGACGCCGACGTGGCGATCGTGCAGCGACCCGAGGAGCTCGACCGAGTGCCGCCCGGCCTCCCGGTGATCTACGTCGAGCACAACACCCCCAAGGGTGACGTGCCGAACTCGCGGCACCCGATGGCGGACCGCGACGACCTGATCGTCGCCCACGTGACCCACTTCAACGAACTCTTCTGGGACACCGGTGGCACCCGGACCACGGTGATCGAGCACGGCATCCCCGAGCCGGCCGCCCGCTGGACCGGCGAGCTGGAACGCCTTGCCGTCGTCACCAACGAGCCGATCCGCCGACGGCGGGTCACCGGCACCGATCTGTACCCGCGGTTCGCGCACGTGGCACCGCTGGACGTCTTCGGCATGGGCGTCGCCGGGCTGACCGGAACGCGGATCACTGCGGTCGAGGACCCGCCGCAGCACGCGATGCACGCGCTTCTCGCCCGGCGCAGGGCCTACCTGCACCTGTGCCGCTGGACGTCGCTCGGGCTCAGCCTGATCGAAGCCATGCAGCTGGGCATGCCGGTGATCGGCCTGGCCACCACCGAGGCGGTCGCCGCCGTTCCCCCGGACGCGGGGGTTCTCTCCACCCGCGTCGACACCCTGGTCGAGGCCGCCCATTGGCTTCTCGAGGAGCCCGAGGCGGCCCGCCGCCTCGGCGCCCGCGCCCGCGAGGTGGCGCTGGCCCGGCACGGTCTTGACCGGTTCCTCGCGGACTGGGACCGGCTGTTGGAGGAGGAAACATGCGGATCGCGATGATCTCCGAACACGCCAGCCCGCTCGCCACCCTCGGCGGCGTCGACGCGGGCGGTCAGAACGCGCACGTCGCCGAACTGTCGGCCGCGCTCGCCGCCGAAGGCCACGAGGTGCGGGTCTATACCCGGCGCGACCATCTCGAACTGCCCGAACTCGTGCCGCTCGGCGAACGGGTCGACGTCGTACACGTACCGGCCGGGCCGGCCGCGGCCGTAGGAAAGGATGAGCTGCTGCCCTACATGGGCGCCTTCGCCGAGTGGCTGGCCGGGAACTGGCGCACCGAGTGGCGACCGGACGTCGCGCACGCACACTTCTGGATGAGTGGGCTCGCCGCCATCACCGCCGGCCGCGCCTGCGACGTCCCGGTCGTGCAGACCTATCACGCGCTCGGCTCGGTCAAGCGCCGCCACCAGGGCGCCGCCGACACCAGCCCCCCGCACCGCATCGGCTACGAGCGCGAACTGGGGCGGGCCGTCGACCGGGTGGTGGTGCAGTGCCGGGACGAGATCAGCGAGCTTCTCCGCATCGGCGTGCCGCGCAGCCGGATGGCCTTGGTGCCGTCCGGGGTCAACGTCGAGCGGTTCACTCCTAGCGGCCCCTCGGTACCGCGTGAGAGCGACGCCCCGCGAATACTCACTGTGGCCCGGCTGGTCGAGCGCAAGGGCGTCGAGGACCTGATCCGGGCGCTCGTCGCGGTACCCGGCGCCGAACTCGTGGTGGTCGGCGGGCCGCCCGCCGGCGAGCTGAACGCCGACCCGTACGCCCGCCGCCTGCGCCGCGTCGCCGAGATCTGCGGCGTCGCCGACCGGCTCCGGCTCGCCGGCGCCGTCGCCGCGCACGAGATGCCGGCCTGGTACCGATCGGCCGACGTGGTCGCCGCGGCTCCCTGGTACGAGCCGTTCGGCCTGACCGCGCTCGAGGCGATGGCCTGCGGCATCCCGGTCGTCGCCAGCGCGGTCGGCGGTCTTGTCGACACCGTCGTCGACGGCGTCACCGGCGACCTGGTCGCGCCGCGCGACCCCCGGGGACTCGGCCTGACCCTGCGGCGGCTGATCGGCGACGAGGTCCGGCGGATCTCGTACGCGGCCGCCGCCGTCGACCGGACCGCCCACTCGTACGCCTGGCCCCGGATCGCGGCCCGGATCGCCGCCGTCTATTCCGGCGTTCCCGGCGTCGTCACCGAATCTGCCCATAAGGCGGTCGTCTGATGGACCATCCCGAACTGTCGCCCCTGGACATCCACCTGAGCGCCCTGGCCGGCGCGATCACCCCGTTCCGGGCGGCGGCCGGACGGCTCGCACGCTGGGGCGAGCAGCTCGCCTGGCACCTGGGCCGGGGCGGGCGCCTGCTGGTCGCCGGCAACGGCGGCAGTGCGGCCGAGGCACAACACCTCGCCGCGGAGCTGGTCGGCCGGCTGCGCGCCGAGCGAATCCCGCTCTCCGCGATCGCGCTCACCCCGGACTCCTCGGCGGTGACCGCGATCAGCAACGACTACGGCTACGACGAGGTCTTCGCCCGGCAGGTACGCGCGCACGGCCGCCCCGGCGACGTCCTCATCGTGCTGTCCACCAGCGGCCGTAGCCCCAATCTGCTCGCCGCGGTCCGCGACGCGAAAAGGTGCGGCCTGCGCACCTGGGCGATGACCGGCCCTGGCCCCAACCCGCTCGCCGACGCCTGTGACGAGGCGCTGCGCTGCCCGTCCGAGGAGAGCCAGGTCGTCCAGGAGCTGCACCTGGTCTCGGTGCACGTGATGTGCGAGTACGTGGACCGGGCCCTGCCCGCGGTGCTCGAAGGACGCCGACCCGTCCCTTTCCCGCAGGTCCTCAGCGAAGTGGAGGTGGCGGTGTGAGCGGCAGGCCCCTGCTGGTCGTCGTCGGCGACACGCTGCTGGACCGGGACGTCGAGGGCGCGGTCCGCCGGATCGCTCCCGACGCCCCCGCTCCGGTGCTCGACGAGGAACACGTCGCGGAGCGGCCGGGCGGCGCCGGCCTGGCCGCCCTGCTCGCCGCGCGGCACGGCCACGACGTCGCCCTGGTCACGGCGCTCGCCGACGACGCCGCCGGCGCCCGGCTCAGCGAGCTGCTGACCGCCGCCGGGATCAGGGTCTATCCGCTGCCGCTGCCCGGCGCGACCCCGGAGAAGGTCCGGCTCCGCGCGGGCGGCCAGATCCTGCTGAGGCTCGACCGGGGCGGCACACCGCAACCACCGGGAGCCGCACCCGACGCCGCCCTGGCCGTGCTTCACGCCGCCTCGGCGATCCTGGTCAGCGACTATGGCCGCGGCGTCGCCCGGCACCCGCAGCTGCGCGGAGCCCTCCAGGACGCCAAGGCCCCGATCGTCTGGGATCCGCATCCCAACGGGCCGGCGCCGGTGCCGAACGTGCGGCTGGTGACACCGAACGTGGCCGAGGTCCGCAGGCTCGCCGACGACGCCGGCTCCGGCTCCACACTGGCCACCGCTCAGCGCGCCGGGCACCTGTTGCGGCGGCGCTGGCGGGCCGGCGCGGTCGCGGTAACCTGCGGCGCCGACGGTGCGGTGCTCTGCCACTCCGGGCCGACACCCCTGGTGATCCAGGTGCCGGTCGTCTCGGACGGGGACACCTGCGGCGCCGGCGATCGTTTCGCCGCCACCGCGGCGCTCGGCCTCGCCGGCGGCGCGCTGGTCTCCGAGGCCGTCCAGGAGGCGGTGGCGGCCGCATCCGCGTACGTGGCCGGCGGCGGTGTCGCCGCGGCGCTCACGCGGTCGGACCCGCCGCCGGCAACGCCGGAGCGGATCGGCGAGACCGAGGCCGGCCGGCTGATCGCGGAGATCCGTGCGCGGGGCGGCACCGTGGTCTCCACGGGCGGTTGCTTCGATCTGCTGCACGTCGGCCACCTCGCCACCCTGCGGGCCGCCCGCCGACTCGGCGACTGCCTGATCGTCTGCCTGAACAGCGACGCCTCGGTGACCCGGCTCAAAGGACCCGACCGGCCGCTCAACGGCGAGACCGACCGCAGCCGTCTGCTCGCCGCCCTCGACTGCGTCGACGCCGTCGTGGTCTTCGACGAGCCCACACCGGAGGCGGTGCTCTCCTGGCTGCGCCCCGACGTCTGGGTCAAGGGCGGCGACTACGCCGACGGCGGCCCCCACCTGCCCGAGGCCGAACTCGTCGAACGCTGGGGCGGACGCACCGTGATCGTGCCCTATCTGGACGGCCGCTCCACCACCCGCACCATCGCCGCGGCCCAGGCCGCCACCACCCGGAGGTAAACCCATGGATGCAGTGATAGTCACCGGCGGCTCCAGCGGTCTCGGCGCCGCCGTCGTCGACGCCGTGATCAAGGCCGGCGGGCGGCCGTTCGTCATCGACCGGCAGCCGCCCGCCGACGGCGTGCCGTGGATCGAATGCGACCTGGCCGACACCCGGGCCGCCGAGGCCGCGACCCGGCGGGCCGTCGAGCAGGCCGGCGGCACCATCGACGGCGTGGTGACCGCGGCCGGCATGGACGTACCCGGCTCCCTCGCCGACATCCCGGGTGAGACCTGGGACCGGATCGTCACCATCGACCTGCTCGCCACCGCCGCCGTCATCCGCGCGGCGATACCCGCCCTCAAGGAGTCACACGGCGGCGTGGTCACCGTCGCCTCCACCCTCGGGATCAAGGCGGTCGGTGACGCCACCGCCTACTGCGCGGCGAAATTCGGCGTGGTCGGCTTCACGCGGTCGCTCGCCGCCGAGTTGGCCGGGCAGGTCAACGTCACCCTGGTCATCCCCGGCGGGATGCGGACCAGGTTCTTCGACGACCGCGACGAGCAGTACAAGCCCGGTCCGGACGCGATCCTCAACGACCCGGCCAACGTCGCGAACGCCATCCTGTTCGCGCTCGCCCAGCCCGCCGGCTGCGCCGTCCGCGAACTGGTCATCGCCGCCGAGACGGAGTCCTCGTACCCGTGATCCTCGCCCTGCGCGCCCTCGGCGTCGGCGACCTGGCCACGGCGGTGCCGGCACTGCGTGGCCTGCGAACCGCCTTTCCGGGCGAGACCCTCGCGCTGGCCGCCCCGGCCTGGCTGACACCGCTGATCGACCTGATCGGCGTCGTCGACCGCATCGTGCCCACCGAGGGACTGGACCGCGGCGGCCTGCCGGTCGAGGCCCCCGCCCTGGCGGTCAACCTGCACGGCAGCGGCCCCGAGTCGCACCGGCTCCTGCGGGACGCGCAGCCGGCGAAGCTCTGGGCGTTCGCCAACGCCGCTGCGCGGCATCTCGACGGACCGGCCTGGGACGAGGACGACCACGAGGTGCACCGCTGGTGCCGGCTGCTGGGGCACTACGGCATCGCCGCGGCCGAGTCCGACCTTTCCCTCGCCATTCCCGCCGCCGCCGTGACGGACGGTCTCACGATCATTCATCCGGGCGCGAAATCACCGTCGCGCCGCTGGCCGCCGACCCGCTACGCGGCCGTCGCCCGGGAACTGCGCTCGGCCGGACACCGCGTGGTGGTCACCGGTTCCGCCGCCGAACGGGACATCGCCGTACGCGTCGCCACCGGAGCCGGGCTCGACGCCCGGGCAGCCCTGTCCACCGGACTCGACGAGCTGGCCGGCCTGGTCGCCGGGGCCCGGCTGCTGATCAGCGGCGACACCGGCGTCGCGCATCTGGCCACCGCGTACGGCACTCCGTCGGTGGTGCTGTTCGGCCCGATGTCGCCCGCCCGCTGGGGACCGCCACCCGAGCGTCCATGCCACCGGGCGATCTGGCACGGCAATCGCAGCGAGCCCGGCGATCGGCCCGAGCCCGGCGCCCATCCCGCGCTCCTGGAGATCGACACGGCGGAGGTCCTCACCGCGGCGACCGAGGTCGACCCGCGGTAGCGGGCCCGGTCTGCATGAATACGGGCAAGTCGGGGTACGAATTCGCCGTGCCCGTACTGAGAACCTCTCGCCCGCCCACACCGAACGCGGCAGTCGCCCACTGGGTACTGGACAGCTTCACCGAGCTGCGATCGTTGCGTTCGTCGTTACACAAGGCGCTGACAGGCGAACCGCTGCCGGAGGGCAACTTCCTCGATGAGGTGCCGGAAAAGGTCGCGATAGTCGCCACCGAGCTCGCCACGAACGCTCTCGCACACGCGCGACCGCCGACCGTCGTGGAGCTTCGCCGGACCGATGACGAGTTCATTCTCGACGTCGCCGATGAGGAGCCGGGAGCCTCTCCTGAGTTCGCGGTGGACCGGCCGGGTGGAGCCGGCGGCCTGGGCCTGCAATTGGCCCGCGACCTTGCTCTCGATATCGGCTGGTACGTCGATGGAGACGCGAAGCACGTCTGGGCGCGATTTCCCGTTCCTGAAGTCTGACCATGGATCTCGGCCGGGGCACTCAACCTTCGCTGCGGCGCTTGGCGGCATCGTAAGTGAGCTGCAGAAAGTCCGAGACCGCCGTGGCGGTCAACACGGTCGTACCCAACCTGGTCAGCCGGGGCGCCAGGACCAGGCCACCGGTCAGGCCCGTGGCCACCCACACCGCGGACATCGGCAAGGCGAGGTCGCTCGGGGGCGCGGCGGCCGGTGACCCGGCCGGCCGCCGACAGGGCGGCCGCCAACCCACCGAACGCGGCCATCACCGTGACATAGCCGTCCAGCGGCCGGTGCTCATGCGGCGCGTACCCGTGAACGGCATGCGACATACTGGCGCGCACAGTGTCCAGCACCATGTTCTCCTGCGGTCAGGGCCTGCAGACAAAACGTCTACCCTCATTTCCCGGCGGCGATCCGGCAGCGTCGACCGGCTTCGCCGGTGAACGGGGAATGACACCGCACGGCGTGGGGAACAATGAGCCTCGTGTACGAGGACCTACCGACGATCACCGACCTGGACGGGGTGACCCGGCTCATGGAACGGCCGCCGCGTGGTGAGGAGCTGTTCCTTCGCTGGTCGATGGGGCCGGCCGTGGACCTCTGCGATGATGACGGCGGCTCCAGCCGGGACTCGCTGACCGGCGTCTCCCTGCCCGGTCTGTCGGCCAGCCCGCTCGCCGTGGAGGCGTGGTGGGGCGACCGCTCCGCCCGGCTCTGGGCCGCCCGCCGCCTGTACGACTACGGTCACCTGCGCGAACGCGGCGAGCGGCCGTGGATCCTGGCGGGCGACGACTGCGGGCGGGGACCCGACAACGAGCCGCTGGTGCGCTGCCGCCGGCCGGTCGCCTGGGTCGCCGACGAGGCGGTCGCCGAGGCGCTCGGGCTGGTGGAGGAGCAGCCGTCATCCAACTGGGGTCCGCTCGATCGCGACGCGTCCAGATCCCAGTCCCAGTGATCCGCGCTGCCTCCGGCGTGTCCCGTCCCTCGACGCCGTCGCCACGGCTGACCTCCGCGCCTGACGCGACGAAAACCAGGTCCCGACCCGCAAGCCCTGAAACCCCTCAAAAGCCGCCAATAGGCGGTCTTGGGGCTTTATCCTAGGTTTCTGACCTTAGGAGAGACCGATGTTCGTCCGACGTACCGCGTTCACCCTGGGCGCCGCCATCCTCTTGATGCTGCCCACACCGGCGGCCCTGGCGGCCGCCTCGGATCACGACGCCGCCTTCCTTCGGGCCGCGCACCAAGGCAACCTCGCCGAGATCGCCGGGGGCCGGATCGCTCAGCAAAAGGCCGTCAGCTCGCTCGTGAAGGGACTGGCCGCCCGGTTCGTCGCCGATCACACCCAGATGGACGCGGGCCTGCGGGACACCGCCGCCCGCCTGGGCGTTGACCTGCCTGCCGCACCCGCTCCCGAGCAACAGGCGCTGGCCGACCGGTACCAGGCGGCGTCGGCCGCCGAATTCGACGCCCTGTACGTCGCGACGCAACTCGACGCCCACGCCCAGGCTATGCGGCTGGGGCAGACCGAACTCGCCAACGGCAGTGACCCTCGGGCCGAGCAGGTCGCCGAGCAAGCCGCACCCATCATCGCCAGCCACCACGAGGCACTGCGCGTCGCATCCGAGACGCTCGGCGGGCACGGCTACCAGGGACACGGCGGACGGGGTTAACCCCGGCACCGCGAACTGCCGCACCGCGCAACACCTTCAAGGCAGCCGACGCGGAGCGACGCCGGGTCTCGGGCTGATGTTCAGCATCGCCCACGCGACCCAGCCACCGTCGACCTGCTGATATCCCCACCGGCGGGCGACGCTGTCGAGCAGCAGCGTCCCCGGATCCGGCCAGGGATCGGAAGCCGGCGCGTTCGCCGCCCGGGCGGCTCCTGGGTTCCCCGCGTGCACCGCGATCATCAGGTAACGGCGGCGCAACGCCAGTCGCACGTCGATCATCGTGGCCGCGTGGGCGAGCGCCCGGGTGACGAATTCGTCGGTGACGATGCTCGCCGAGTCGGTGACGTGCGGTATGTCCCAGCGCGCGCAGGCCTCCGCGGCCATCCTCCGGGACCGCCGGGCGGCACCGCGCACGGGCAGCAAGGTCTCGCTCAACGAGAAGATCCGCCGTTCGGGAAGGGCCGCGAGCGCCTCGGTCGTCGAGGCGTACACCGGCAGCCGCCCGTAGCCGCCGCCGGCCAGCAACCCGGCGGTCGCCGGGGTCGGCCCGCACAGCAGGACCGGGATCCCCGGCCATCTGGACGCGCGCTGCGCGGCCGCGGCGAAGACCGTCAGGGCGACGTTCTGCACCACGGTGACCGCGCTCAGGTCGACCAGGACGGCGTCGGGGTGATCGGCGAGGCATTTCAGCACCGCGAGCCGGGCGATCGGCGCGGTCGCGGTGGCCAGGCGACCCGTCAGTACGACGATCAGGCACGCGCCGACCTGCTCGATGTCAGATCTCAGCGCCGCTGCCATGTGTCATTGATACTCGCCCGTTGATCGGGTCACCCATCCGTGGACCGGCGCGGTTCGTCATGCTCCGGTGTGCTGGCCCTGCTCGGCCGGCCACGGGAAAATGGGCAGACGACGGCCGAAACCCACCTATGCGAAGGCCTTTATGCTCTCGACCGAACCGCCCGATTGCTGCGCGGATGTCGACTTCAGCGCCGCGTTCGCCGACCTCGATCCGGTCTCGGTGTTGATGTCGCTGCGGGGCGAGATCGACATGGACGGGACCGGCCATCTGGCCCACCTCGTCGGCTGGACTCTGGAATTCGGCGCCATGACCCGCCTCGTGGTCGACCTCGGGCGGATCACTTTTCTGGGCTTCTCCGGAATCAAGGCCTTCGCCGACGCCCGGGCCAGTGCCGCCGCGGTGGGGTGCCGGCTGGTTCTCACCCGGCCCGGGCCCTGCACGGCGAAGATGCTGGAGACCGCCGGCCTGCTCGAGCCGTTCGGGCTGTCGGCGACCGTGGCCGGCGAGGTCGCCCGTTGCAGCTACACGTAACGGGCATTTCAGCAGTAACGCGTTGGTTTGGGGTGGCGGCGATGGAGGTATCCAGCTGATATGGATCAGCGGAAGACACCCGTTCTCGACGCGATAGCGCAGTACCGGCGCGGCGGCAACTACACCTTCGCCCTACCAGGCCATCGTCTGGGACTGAACGTCGACGACCGGACCGCCGCCGTGCTGTCACGCAGCACCTTCGAAGCCGATGTGATCATGGCAAAACAATCCGTGTCCGACGCCGAGGAACTACTCGCCGAAGCAGTCGGCGCCCGCCAAGCCATCTTCACCACCTGCGGCTCCAGCATCTCCATCCACACCGCCATGCTCACCGTCACCGGACCCGGCAAGAAAATCCTGGTAGACCGCAACGTCCACAAATCCGTCGTGGCCTCGCTGATCCTCGCCGGCGCCGACCCGGTCTGGCTACGCCCCCGCTGGGACCAGCAACGCCAAATCGCGCATCCCGCGACGGCCCACGACGTCGAACAAGCCCTCGACCACCACCCAGACGTCAGCGCCGTCCTGATGATCACCCCCACCGAATACGGCACCGGAGCCGACACCCACGGCATCGCCCGCATCTGCCACGCCCGCGACACCCCACTACTCGTCGACGAAGCCTGGGGCGCACATTTCCCGTTCCACCCCACCCTGCCAACCGCCGCCATCCACGCCGGTGCCGACCTCGCCGTGCAAAGCCTGCACAAAGCCGACGGCGGACTATGCCAAGCATCACTCATCCTGCTCGGCGGTGACCTCGTCGACCCCGTCGACCTACGCCTACGCCTCGACCTGATCACCACCACCAGCCCCTCCGCACTCCTCTACGGCTCAATCGACGGCTTCCGGCACCGCATGGCCGCCGAAGGACACCAACTACTCGAAGAGGCCCTGCAACGAACCAACAAAGTCCGCACCCGACTAACGAAGATCCCCCAGATCGACGTCATGAACGAATCGATCATCGGCCACGACGGAGTCGCCGAATGGGACCCGATGAAACTCAGCATCGACGTCTCCGCACTCGGCATCACCGGATACCAAGCCAAAGACTGGCTACAGTCCCAACACCACCTCACCGCACAACTCGGCGACGCCCGACGAGTCGTCTTCTCCCTCACCTACACCGACGACACCACCGCACTCAACCGGCTCACCGACGCCATCGAAGCCCTCGCCGCCGACCCACCCACCAACGACACACCAGCCCCCGACATCCCCGAACTCGAACAACTCAACCTCGAACAGGCGATGAACCCACGACAGGCCTACTTCGCCACCACCGAACAGACCAGCGACCCAACCGGCCGGATCTCCGCCGAAATGATCAGCCCATACCCACCCGGCGTACCCGCCATCCTGCCCGGCGAACGCTTCAACGAACCAGTCGTGGAATACCTCCGAGCCGGACTCGCCGCCGGCATGACACTCCCAGACGCCGCCGACCCCACACTCAAAACCTTCCGCGTCGTCCGGCAATGACAAAACTCCTACCGCCGCATAGCCTGCCGAGCCGCCGCCTGACGTCGCGCGGACCACTCCACATTCGCCGACCGTTCGCCGGGCAGCAGGTCGGCGGCGCCGAGCAGAGTCAGGATCTGCGTTGCCAGCGCGCTGGCCGCGCAGACCCGCATGCTCACCCGCAGGTTGATAGCGATGCGGTGAGCCACGATGACGGTGCCTGCCCCGGCGGCGTCGAGGACCTCGACGGCGGTCAGGTCGAGCTCGACAGCGGTGACGTCACCGCGGTTCAGCACGCTGGCGACGGTGCTCCGGAAGCTCGGTGCGTGATGCATGTCCAACTCGCCGCGAACGACGACGTCCACGATTCCCGAGCCTTCGACCTCGATCTCGAGCACGCCGCCTCACCAGCTCCGCGATTCAGCCACGGCACCATCCACGATCGGCATGGCTGCCTCTAGTCGCCCAGCGCCGGCCCTTACCTGCCCGTGGTGCCGTCTACCCCCGAGCGGCCGGTTCTAACGGACGGCGGCGACATCGCGAGACACCGGCCACGATCGACATCCGAAAGCTGACAACCGCTACCCGTTTAGGTTCCCAGCCGGGAGGCATACGCAGCAGCAGCCGCGATGGGAGGTGCCGGGTGAAGCAGTTGGCGAGCATGGGTGGAGAAACCTCAGCTGACAACGAGGGTACGGGCGGCGGCGAGACGATAGCTCCTGCGCCGTACGTGCTGGGCGACGCGCCCGGTCCGCTGGACCGGCGCGACCTGGAGCGGGTCGACGCGTGGTGGCGGGCGGCGAACTATCTGGCCGTCGGGCAGATCTACCTGCTGGCCAACCCCCTGCTGCGGGAGCCGCTACGGGCCGAGCACATCAAGCCGCGGCTGCTGGGACATTTCGGCACCGTTCCCGGCCTCAACCTGGTCTGGGCCCATGCGAACAGGCAGATCATCGCCCGCGGCCTGAACGCGGTCTTCGTAGCCGGTCCCGGGCACGGCGGCCCCGGCCCGAACGCCTGCGGCTGGCTCGAGGGTACGTATTCCGAGCTCTACAGCCACACTCCGCAGGATGCCGAGGGGATGGCGGCGTTCTTCGCGCAGTTCTCGTATCCGGGTGGAGTGCCGAGCCACTGTGCGCCGGAGACACCCGGGTCGTTTCATGAGGGCGGCGAACTGGGCTATTCGCTGCTGCACGCGTATGGGGCCGTGCTGGACGATCCGGACCTGACAGCCTTCTGCGTCATCGGCGACGGTGAGGCCGAGACCGGTCCGCTCGCCGGCAGCTGGCATGCCAACAAGTTCATCAACCCCGCCCGGGACGGTGCGGTGCTGCCGGTCCTGGCGTTGAACCAGTACAAGATCGCCAACCCGACCATCCTCGCCCGCATCCCGGAGGAGGAACTGCTGCAGTTGATGCGCGGTTATGGGTACGCGCCCCAGGTGGTCGCCGGCGACGATCCCGCGGACGTCCATCAGCAGATGGCCGCGGCGCTGAACGTCTGCCTCGACAGCATCGCAGAGATCCACCGCGCGGCCCGCACTGGTGACGACGGCCGGCGTCCGGCCTGGCCCATGATCATCTTGCGGACGCCGAAGGGCTGGACCTGCCCGCCGACCGTGGACGGCGTCCAGGTGGAGGGCACCTTCCGGGCCCATCAGGTGCCTCTGCCCGAGGCACGCACGGATGACCGGCACCGCCAGGTCCTCGAGCGGTGGCTGCGGTCGTACCGGCCCGAAGATCTGTTCGACGACGCCGGACGGCCGGTCGGCGACCTGCTGCGGGCGGCACCGGCCGGCGACCGGCGGATGAGCGCGAACCCGGTCGCCAACGGCGGCAGCCTGCTGCGGGACCTGCGGCTGCCGGACTGGCGCGACTACGGGGTCGACGTCTCCACCCCCGGACGCGGTCAGCACCAGGCCACCCGGGTACTCGGGGGATGGCTGCGCGACGTCGTCGACGCGAACAGGACCAACTTCCTGACCTTCGCGCCGGACGAACTCGCCTCCAACCGGCTGCAGGACATCCTGGATGTCACCGAGCGCGACTGGCAGGCCGAGATCGGCAGGTTCGACGAGAAGCTGGGTCCCCGGGGCCGGGTCGTCGAGGTTCTGTCCGAGCACATGTGCCAAGGGCTGCTGGAGGGCTACCTGCTTACCGGCCGGCATGGACTGCTCACCTGTTACGAGGCGTTCATCCACATCGTCGACTCGATGTTCAACCAGCACGCGAAGTGGCTGGAGGCGAGCGCCCAGGTCCCCTGGAGGCGCCCGATCGCCAGCCTGAACTACCTGCTGTCGTCGCATGTGTGGCGACAGGACCACAACGGATTCACCCACCAGGATCCCGGATTCCTCGACGTCGTGATGAACAAGGAACCGGGCATCGTCCGGGTCTATCTTCCGCCGGACGCCAACACCCTGCTCTCGACGTACGACCACTGCCTGCGCTCGCGGCACTACGTCAACGTCGTCGTCGCAGGCAAGCAGCCGCAGGCCGATTGGCTCTCGGTCGGCGACGCGGCCGTGCACTGCGCCCGCGGTCTCGGCATCTGGCAGTGGGCGGGGAACAACGACAGTCCCGGAGACCTGCCCGACGTCGTCCTCGCCTGCGCGGGCGATGTTCCGACCCTGGAGACCCTCGCCGCCGCGGCGATCCTCCGCGAACGGCTGCCCGATCTACGCGTACGGGTGATCAACGTCGTGGATCTCATGCGGTTGCAACCGGACGGCGAGCATCCTCACGGGCTGCCCGATCGCGAATTCGACACCTTGTTCACCGCCGACCGGCCGGTGATCTTCGCGTTCCACGGCTATCCATGGCTGATCCATCGCCTCGTCTACCGGCGCACGAACCACGCCGGGATCCATGTCCGTGGCTACAAGGAGAAGGGCACGACCACCACGCCGTTCGACATGGTCATGCTCAACGACCTCGATCGGTACCGCCTGGTCATCGACGTCGTCGACCGGGTCCCGTCGCTCGGCGCTCGGGCCGCCGGCCTGCGGCAGGACATGGTCGACGCCCGCCTGGCGGCCCGCGCCTGGACCCGCGAGCACGGCGCCGACCTGCCCGAGGTGGCGAACTGGACGTGGCCCTCATAAAGCCGATCTCGCCGCCGCCGTCCGGGGCGACGGCGAAATACCGGGCGGCGATCGGGTCAGGGAGCGCCTGGCTTCTGTTGGCGCTGGTATTCCTCGTTCTACTGGAGGGCCTCTACGAGTTGGTCCTCGAGGGTGATGATCCGGCAGGCGGCTTCCAGGGCGGTGCCGTGCTCGACCATCTCCCGGGCCCGGGCGGCGAGGCGTAACTGGTAACGCGAGTGACGGCGGTGCCCGCCGGCCGACCGGAACGGGGTGATCAGCTTTGCCTCGTCGAGCCGGCGCAGGAAATCTCTCCATGACGAGGGCCCCGGCGCTTTCGCGCCGGGGCCCAGGGGTTCG
>NZ_JBEZXZ010000213.1:0-14972 GCF_040638275.1 Actinoplanes sp. NPDC026623
AGCGCGTTGACCGCGTCGCCCAGGCTCGCGACGCCGCGCTGCACCGAGCGCACGGCGGCGCCGGCGGCCTCGGAGGCGGCCCGGTACTGCTGCCGGGCGGCCTTGACCTGGGTCAGCAGGGCCGCCCTGAGCTCGGCGTCGGCCACCCTGCCGGCCGCGTCGCGGGCGGCGAGGAAGGCCCTGTCCGCGCTGGCGTCGGTGCGGCGCTGCACGGCCCGGAAGCCGGCGGTGCCGCCGCCGGTCGAGACGCCGCCCCCGGCGGCCGCGTCCACGGCCCGGGCCGCGTCGGCGAGGCGCCGGGCGGTCGCGGGCGAGTCGATCACCGCGACGACCTGGCCCTTGATCACCTTGTCGCCGGCGTCGAAGCGCAGCTCGGCAAGGGTGCCCGCCGCGGGCGAGCTGATCGTGGCCGCGGCGCGGGCGGTGACCGAGCCGGACGCCTCGACGATCTCCCGCACGGTGCCGAGGGAGGCCGAGCCCAGGGTGACCCCGGACGGCTCGTCGCCGCAGGAGGCGGCGGTCAGCGGCGGCAACAGGAGGCAGGCGACTGCCAGGGCAGCGGCTCGACGTCGGGGGCGGAACACGAGCGTCACTCTAATCCGGGCCGCCGCCGAAGGTCCCGGTCGTCGCCGACCCGAGCGGACCCGCTGATCGATATCGGTCAGGCAGGCTTAGATACCGGCGGGATGTCGGTTATCCGCGCGAGGTCCGACAGGTGGGCGACTGCGCTGCTCACGGGCCTGCGCGACGCTGATCTGCGGCCCCGACCGGTGGGCCGCCGGCACGCCGTGATCGGCCGCCGACTGAACCGAGCGCCCCCGGCGCCCGTAATGCAGATCACCTGCCGGATCCGCGTACCGAAGGACGGGACCATGTCGCTCCACGGTTTACCCGACACCACCGCCATGCTGCGCGCCGACGAGCTGACGGTGATGCACCACGACGACACGGTCAGCCACTTCACCGACGTCACCTACACACTCACCCGCGAGGGCCTGCGGGTGCTGACGGCGAACGGCGACGAGAAGGCGTTCACCCGCTTCGACGTCCTCACCACCCACGCCCGGCTGGCACACCCGGGACGCGCCGCCTGAGACGCGGCGAGGCCCGCCGGCTGTCGCCGGCGGGCCTTCGTCACACCACTGCTCGGATCAGGTGCCGGGTCGCCGGCCGATCACCTTCACCGTCATGCCGATCTTGCCGATGCCGTAGTACTTCTTGGCGTCCGACGGCAGCAGATTGACGCAACCGTGTGAGCCACGCCACGCGTCGTGGATGTACGTGGTCGTCTGGTGGAAGCCCCGGCCGCCGACGAAGCGCTGCCAGTACGGCAGCCACACGTCGTACGGGTCGGACCATTCCTTCTTGGTGCGCTTGTTGATCTTGAAGGTGCCGGCCGGCGTCCGGTAGCCCTTCATTCCGGTCCGGGTGACCGTCGGCTTGGCGTAGACCTTGCCGCTCTTCATCACCCAGGTCGTCTGGTGCGTCAGGTCCACGCAGAACGTGTAGCCCGACTTCTTGGCCTTGCACTTCGACGTCGAGGTGTTGGCGAGACGCTTGGCCACCCCGTACGTGGTGGGGCCGGCCAGACCCGCCGCCGGCTTGATGCCGAAGCGGCTCTGGAACTTCTTGATCGCCTTGCAGTCGGCGGCGGACTGCTTGCCGTCGACCTTGACGGTGCCGTAGCCACCGATCTTCTTGAGGTAGCCCTCGACCTGCTTCTGATACTTGCCCGTCGCACACGAAGCCGCGGCGGCCTTCGTGACGACGACGGCGGTAATCGGTGCCGCGCCGACCGGCCGGACCGCGGCGCCAGCCGCGACCGGAGCCAGAGCGACAGCCCCGAGCCCACCGCCCACCGCCACGGCCATGACGGCCGCGGCGAGGCGTGCGGAAACCCGCTGCCCTCCCAAAATGGTCCTCCCCAGGAGTTTGTGTGCGCACATCGAAGCACACCTGTGCACCTGGGAAGATCATCCGGTTGACTGTGGCGCGAATCCGGGACGTCAGAAGCTGGGGGGCCTACAGGTCACTGGGGCGTCGCGAAGTCCTGCACCCAGTAGGCGGTGCGGTCCCCGGCGAAGGCCAGGCCGAGGCCGACCTGGTGCAGCTTGCAATCCAGGATGTTCTCGCGGTGCTCCGGGCTGTGCATCCACCCGTCGACGACCTCGAAGACGCTCTCCTGGCCCCGGGCGATGTTCTCGCCGTAGCGTGACCACCGGTAGCCCGCGTCCTCGACCCGGTCGCCGGCGCGTTCGCCGCGGGTGTCCTCGTGTGCGAAGTAGCCACGGCGGGCCATGTCGGCGGCGTGCCGGTTCGCGGCCAGGATCAGCCGGCGGTCGACTGTCACCTCGTCGCAGCCGCTGCGCCGGCGGTTCTGATTGACCAGGTCGAGCGCCTGCTGCTGGACCGGGCTGAGCGGGTCCGGGGACAGCGCCTGGCTGTCCGTGACGTCCCGGTGCGCCGCCGCGGGCCGGTCCGCCCGATTCACCTTGTTCCGCTTGTCGTCGTCGATGGCGGGCCGCGCCGCCGGGTCGTCCGCGTCGGGGACGGGCTCGGCCGAGTCGTCCCCGTCGGCGGAATCGTCGTCCGACCCGTCGATCGCGGCGGTCGCCGCCGGCCTCGCGACGCCACCCGGCCGGGCCGGGATCACACCGCCGACGGGCTTGCCCTGACCGTCCGGCTCGTCCTGAGCGTCATCGTCACCCGGAACAATCGGTACGACGGGTGCGTTCGCCACGTCGTCCAGGCCGGGAAGCTGCGGCATCGTCGGAAGGCCGGGCCACTGGATCGACGGGACCGCCGGGGTGTCCGGAGTCTCCTCCGCGTCCGCGGAGGTGGCCACCATGATCCCGCCGGCCAGGACCGCCGACATCGCGGCGGCCGCTACGAGAGCAGGTCTGCGCATCCCGTTTTCTCCCTCTTGCTCGTGGCGCCGCGCCCCGTGCGCGCCGCCCTCAAGATGGACCAACGTCACGACCATCCATGGGGTGACTGCCGGGGGTTCGCGCCACACACTGGCACCATTTCTGTCATCATGCGCTCTGGCCTGCGGTTATGCCCACCACGATGGATCACGCGGAACGCACAATCGCACCGCGGAACCGGACACTTCATCCCTTCGGGGTAACCCGCGCGGGTCTACATGAGAGCCGTTGCGGAGGTTCTTCGGCGGGGCGGTCGATGGCTAGCGTTCTGCGGTGCGCAATCGTTACCTGGACCTGCTCCGGGCCGCCGCCATCGTCCGAGTGATCGTTTACCACCTGTTCGGCTGGCCCTGGCTGTCGATCCTGCTGCCCGCGATGGGCATCATGTTCGCCCTCGCGGGATCGCTGACCGCGGCGTCGCTGGACAGACGGTCGGCGGGCGACGTGATCGCATCCCGGCTGCGCCGCCTGCTGCCGCCGCTCTGGGCGCTCGCGCTGATCACGGTGCCGGCGATGCTGTACCTCGGCTGGACCAACGAGGACGGCCACGAGCCGCTGAGCTGGAAGCTGGGCCTGTGGCTCCTGCCGATCGGCGACCCGCCCGGCAGCGAACGCGGCATCGACGTGTGGGAACCGCTCTGGTACATCCGGGCGTACCTCTGGTTCGTGGTGATGTCGCCGCTGCTGTATCTGGCGTACAAAAAGATCGGCTGGGCCGCCGTGGCCGCGCCGATCGCCGGAATCGCGATCCTCGACAAGACCGGATTCTCGCTGCCGTTCGGGCGCGCGGACACGGCGATGTGGGACTTCGCGACCTACGGTGCATGCTGGATCGCCGGCTTCGCCCATCACGACGGCCGCCTGGCCCGCCTGCGCCCGGTGGTGGTGCTCGGCGCGTCGACGGTCCTGGGCTGCGCGGCGCTGTACTGGCTGCGCGGGCACGCCGGCGAGGACGGCTACGACCTGAACGACGTGTCGGAGTCGCAGGCGTTGTGGTCCCTGGCGTTCGTCCTGCTGGCGCTGCGGTGGCAGCCCGACATGTCCTGGCTGGCGAAGAATCCGGTGCTCGACGGCGCGGTCAACTTCCTGAACGCCCGCGCGGTGACGATCTACCTGTGGCACAACATCGCGATCGCGGCGATCTGGCCGGTGCTGACCGTGCTGACCCTGGACGATCTCGACATCCTGGACGGCCCGGTCGACCTGGCCGCGTCGCTGGCGCTGACGATGCTGGCGGTGCTGGCGCTCGGCTGGGTCGAGGACGTGGCGGCGCGGCGCCGCCCCACGTTGTGGCCGCTCAACGCCCGCCGCCGCCCGGCGCCGGAGCCGGCGGCGGCTGCTGCCGCGCCCGCTGCGCGAAGTGGACGGACGCGTTCCAACGGGTTCGGGCTCGAGCCCGACTCGGTCGCCGCCTCGGTCGCGACCGACGACGTCCCGGACGCCTCGGAACCGCCCGCGGATCCTCATCGAACGCCCAGCCACCGGGCCGCCGACCAGCCCGTACCGCCCTGGGATACGGACGGGTACTACGCGGCGCCGCCGGTGCCGACCGGGAACCATGCCGACGGGGGATCATGGACGCCGGACCGCGACCAGGCGGCACCCTGGTCCGCCTCGGGCGGGCCCGGCGCCACCATGCCACCGGTCGCGCCGTATCCCGAGGCCGAGGTGTCGTTCGGGCTGCCCGAGGGTGGGCCACGCCTCCGTGACGGCTACGGCCGCCCGGATGCCGCGCCTGCTCGCGGCCACGCCGCGCCCGCGCCCGCGCAGACCCGGCGGCACGACGACGAGCCGGCTGCGGCGGCCTCCTGGTTCGGCGGGGACGCGGACGACGATCGCTGAAGCCTCTGCGGCCGGGGCGCGACCCGACGATCGCGCCCCGGTCAGACCAGGCCGAACCAGGGGCGGCAGGCCTCGAAGCCCGACACCGAGACCTCGTGTCCCGCCGATCGCCACCGGTCCGCGGTGAGGCGCAGGTGCCGAAGCTCGACCACCCGGCCGCCCGGCGCCACGACCAGACCGACCCCGTTCTCCAGGTATCCGAGATGCCGCGAGACCCCCAGCGAGGCCGCGTTCGCCGGCATCGCGGAGGAGACCGCGGCGACCGCGCCCATCCTTTCGAAGGCCAGCCCGAGCGCCGCCGTGCGCATCGCCACCCCCAGCCCGCGGCCGCGCACCCGGCGCGTCAGCCAGGACGCCGAGTCGACGGTCCGCAACGCCGGGAAGTCGTCACCCTCGAGCGTCTGCACGCCGACCGTCTCCCCGTCGAACCCGACGGCCAGGTGCAGCTTCCACGACGACGGTGACCAGGTGCCCAGCGCACGCCAGTACTCCTGACAGAACAGCCTGCGCCGATCCGCCGCGGCGCCGAGACCGGGAAGAGGTTCGAGGCGGGGATCCTGCTCGAAGTCGTCGGGCAGAATGGACGCGAGAAACGGCAGATCTTCTTCGCGTACGGGCCGGAGCGTGACTTCACCGCACCGCAATCGCAGCCCGAACAGGGGCCAGTCGTCCACGATCACCTCGCCGCCGGGGGCTGAACCCGCCGAGAATCGGGTCTACGCTTGCAGGGATGATCGCACGCATGTGGCGCGGCTGGGTCGCGACCGACGGGGCAGGCGAATACGTCGACTACATCAACCGGACCGGCATCGCCGGCTACCGCCGGACGCCGGGCAACATCGACGCGCAGATGTGGATCCGCGACCTTGGGGACGGCCGGACCGAGGTGGTCACGCTGAGCTGGTGGGAGTCGGCGGAGGCGATCCGCGGTTTTGCCGGTGACGACATCTCCCGGGCTGTCTTCTATCCGGAGGACGAGCGTTATCTGATCGGTCGCGAGGAGATCGTCACGCATTACACGGTGGCCTGACGAATCCTGCGGGTTGTGGGTGGCATTTTGCTTGCGGTGGACGGGTGGGGCGGTGTCACGGCGTGGTGGCTGGTCTACGGTGAGCTACCCGGCAGCACCGCGCCGAGCGTCGTACTCGCCGATGGGACACGTCCGTCGGTGCTGCTGCTGGGGCGGCTGTGGGCCTGCGAGTGGCACACCGTGGCTCAGCCGGCAACGGTGTGCGTGGACGGCGAACGGTTCGATCTCCCCTTCCGCGAGCCGTTCTACCGACGGCACCTACGCGGTGCTCCGGCAGAGTCGCTGGATGAGCCCGAGTAACGGCAATTGGCCGGTTGCTGAGGCGGGCGTGGTGACGGTCAGCTCTGGCGGTCTCGGTGAAGCCTCGTGCGGGCAGACGTTCGATTTCAGGATGGTTGGGCGGGCGGTCGCCCGCGATGCGCAACGAGGACAATGGCCCGGGTGACCAGGGACGGTGCCGGACATCCGGACGGTGCACCATCGGGAGGTCTGCTCGTCATCGTCTGCGGGCTGCCGGGGAGCGGGAAGACGACCAAGGCCAAGGAAATAGCCGTTCGCCGGGGTGGCCTGCGGCTCGGACCTGATGAGTGGATGACGGCGCTTGGCGTCAGCCTGTGGGATGGCCCCATGCGGGAGCGGGTGGAGGCGCTTCAATGGTCGGTGGCCGAGGAGCTCCTGCTCCTCGGCGGTACGGCGATCATTGAATGGGGAACGTGGGCCCGGTCGGAGCGTGATGCGCTCAGGCGCCGGGCACGGGAGCTCGGGGCCGCGGTGCATCTGCTGTACCTGGATGCCCCGGATGACGAGCTCTGGCGCCGGATCCACGCACGCGCCAGGGAGGACCCGCCCATCCGGCGCTCGGACATCGACGGGTGGCGGCGCCACTTCGAGGCGCCGGACGAGCAGGAATTCGGCCTGTATGACGCCTCGCATTGACCCCCTGACAAGGGTGGCCGGCACGGCGTCGAGGACAACGGTCACCCCCGGCGGCCGAAACCGCCGGGGGTGGCGCGAGCGTCAGCCGTCGGTGGCCAGGGCGGCGACCGGGCTGACCCGCGAGGCCTTGCGCGCGGGCAGCACGCCGGCCAGCGCCGTGAAGGCGACCAGGGCGACGAAGACCGCGATCAGCTGCCACGCCGGCAGCGTCAGCGGCGCGTTCACCCCCAGCGCCTTGATCGAAAGCCACGCGTACGGGACGCCGAGCAGCAGGCCGATCGTGGCGCCGATGACGCCGTACAGGCTGGACTCCATGGTGAGCATCGCCCGCAGGCCGCCGCGGGACAGGCCGACCGCGCGCAGCAGGCCGGATTCCCGGACCCGTTCCACCACCGACAGCGCCGTGGTCGTGCCGACGCCGACGACCGCGATCAGCACGGTCAGCCCGATCAGGCCCAGGGCCACCGCGAGGACGCCGTCGAGGACCAGGTTGAGCTGGTCGCGTTCGTCGGCCAGGACGGCGACGCCCAGCCCGGCACGCCCCTGGGTGAGCTGCTGCAGCGCCTTCTGCCCGGCGGTGCGGCCGGCCTCACCGGTCTTGGCCGCGTCGGCGAGCAGCCCCGAGTAGCCGGCCGGCGCGCCGAGCCTGGTGAGGTCGCTCGGGTCCAGCACCAGGTACGAGTGCAGCGGCGCCCCGTCCGGCAGGGTGGCCACGACCTGGACCCGGGCCGTCCTGTCGCCGGCCTTCAAGGTGGTGGTGTCGCCGACCTTCAGGCCGGTGAGGTCGGTGGTGAAGCCCGAGATGGCGACCTTGCCGGGGCCGAGGTCCGCGAGCGAACCGGCCGAGACGTCGATCTTGTCGAGCGTCGGCAGCTGCCGCATGACCAGGTCGGTGACGGCGAGCTTGGTTTCCGAGCCGCCGATCAGCACGTCCTCCAGCCGCCGGTACGGGGTGACGTGCGCCAGGTCGGTGCTGGCCTTCGCCTGGTCGTACACGGCGGCCGGCAGCGGGTCGTCGCCGTTGGCGGTCACCTCGTAGTCGGCGGGCACCGTCGACGCCAGTTCCCGGTCGGCGAGGACCCGCACGGAGGCCCCGGTCACCACGAGCCCGGCGATCAGGGTCACGCCCAGCGCCACGACCACGGACACCGCGGCGGCCCGCCGGGGCGCGCCGCCGACCCCGCCGACCGCGAGCCGGCCGATCGCGCCGAGGCGCCGCAGCGGCCAGCCGACGCCCGCGAGCACCGGCCGCACCAGCACCGGCCCGAGCGCCATCAGCGCGAAGAAGGCGAGCGCCCCCGAGACGACGACCATGAACAGCATCGGCTCCACGCTGTAGTCCCGCTCGTCGCGGCCCGGCAGGTTGGTGATGACGTACCCGGCCGAGCCCGCCGCACCCAGCGCGAGCAGCAGCCCGAACACCCAGCGCAGCCTGCCGATGTCGCGCCTGCCGCCGGTGGTGCTGGCCGCGCGCAGCGCCTCGAGCGGCGCGACCCGGGCGGCCGAGAAGGCCGGGGCGAGCACGGCCAGCACGGTGATGGTCACGGACAGCAGCAGCACCCCGATCGCGGGCAGCACCGGCCAGCCGGGCGAGGCGACGCTGAGGTCGAAGCCGCGCAGGATCGGCGGCAGCGCGTGGCCGACGGCTAGTGCGCCCAGGACGCCGGCCAGTCCGGCGACGAGGCCGGTCAGGGCGCCCTCGGCCGCCAGCGCCCGGCTGATGGAGCCGCGCCCGGCGCCGACTGCCCGCAGCAGCGCCAGCTGGCGCATCCGCTGTGCGAAGACGATCCGGAAGGTGGACGTGGCGACCAGGCCGGCGGCGACCACGGCGATGGCGACGAACATGGCGACCACCGCGAAGAGGGCGTCCAGGCCGGACGCGGCCTCGTTGGCCTCGGCGGTGCGGACCTCGGCGCCGGTGCGTACCCGCGGGCGTTCGAAGCCCTCGCCGGGTGCCGGGCCGGATTGCACGATCCGGTCCACCGCGGACCGCACCGCGGCCGCGTCGGCGCCGGGCCGGAACCGCAGTTCCGCCCGTGACAGCAGGCCGTCGGGCACCAGCGCCGCGACGGTGCTCTCCGGCGCGTACCCGGTGAAGCCGTAGTCGTCGCGGGCGTCGACCAGGCCGGTGACGGTGAACTTCACCGGCTTGATCGGTTCGCCCTCGTCGTCCCAGGACGTGAAGAGGGTGACGGCGGTGCCGACCGGCAGGCCCATCCGGTCCGCGGTGCGGGGGCTGACCGCGATCTCCCCCGGCGCCGCCGGGAACCGGCCCTGGGTGACGTGGGTGATCGCGAGCGGGCCGCTGCCCGGGTCCGCCGTCAGATTCAGGTACTGCCCGCCGGCCTGTCCGGTGGTGTCGACCCGGCCCACCGCCTCGGCGACGCCGGGCACCGCCTTGAGTTTCGCCAGGTCGTCAGGGGTGAGGCGGGCAGGGTTGCCGGTGTTCTCGCCGCCGACGACGAGGTCGGCGGCCGCGGGGGTGCCGCTGAGGCCGTCGAGCATCGTGCGCTCGGCGATCTGCTGTGCGAGCACGGTCGCGAAGACCACGAAGGACGCGACCAGCATGGCGAGGCCGGTCAGCAGCAGCCGGGCCGGGCGCCGGGCGACGCCGGTCAGCTGGGTCTGCAGCACGGTCATCGGTGCGCTCCGAGGTCCCGCAGGGCGTCGGCGATCTCGGCGTGGCCGGGCCGGTCCAGGTCGCCGGCGACCGCGCCGTCGGCGAGCAGCACCACCCGGTCGGCGTACGCGGCCGCGGTCGGGTCGTGGGTGACCATGACGATGGTCTGGCCGAGCTCGCGCACCGAGTTGCGCAGGAACGACAGCACCTCGGCGCCGGAGCGCGAGTCCAGGTTGCCGGTCGGCTCGTCGGCGAAGACCACCTCGGGGCGGGAGACCAGCGCGCGGGCCACCGCGACCCGCTGCTGCTGGCCGCCCGAGAGCTCGCTGGGCCGGTGCGCCAGGCGCCCGGTGATGCCGAGCACGTCGGCGAGGTGGGCGAGCAGGCCGTGTTCGGCGCGCTTGCCGGCCAGGTCGAGCGGCAGGGTGATGTTCTGCTCGGCGGTGAGCTGCGGCAGCAGGTTGTACGACTGGAACACGAAGCCGATCCGCTCGCGGCGGACCTTGGTGAGCACCTTGTCGCCGAGCGCCGTCAGGTCGGTGCCGCCCAGCAGGGCCCGGCCGGAGGTCGCCGTGTCCAGCCCGGCGAGGCAGTGCATGAGCGTCGACTTGCCGGAGCCGGACGGGCCCATGATCGCGGTGAACTGGGCGCGGGCGAAGCCGACGGTGACACCGTCCAGGGCTCGCACCGCGGTGTCTCCGCTGCCGTACACCTTGACCAGGTTCACCGCCGCGACGGCGGTCATGCCGTCGTCCGGGCCGGCCGGTGGCGGCGTGGCCGGCATGGCGGCCGGGGACTGCGTTCTCATCAGGTGCCTCCGAGGGCGGGGTCGGCGCGGACGCCGGGATCGGCGAAACTGGGAGAATCCTGATGGCAGCGGACCGGCGCGCGCATCGGTCCGCAGCGGGGACAACGGCCAGGCCCGGGTCTGACTTTCGGCCGATGGAGGGGCGTTGACCAGCGGTTACGCTGGGTCACGATGTTGACGCGAAATAATCTTCTGTTCCATGCCGGCCAGGTCGCCGCCCTGGCGCTGATGGCCGCCCTCGGCCTGGCCGACCTGGTCGCCGTGACCGGCCTGACCAGCGGCCGCGACCTGCTGCTGGCGCCGGTGCTGGTCTTCAGCGCCGTGGCGACCGCCCTGGTCTGGCTGCCCCGGCACCGGCAGGGATCGACGCGGCTGCCGAAGATGGCGATGCTGCTCGCCGGGTTCTCCCTGCTGCTGACGATCGCGGTCGGCGGGGTCCTCGGCGGCACCGGCGGCAGCTTCGGCATGGCCGAGGCGGTCGGCCTGCTCGGCGTCACGTTCGTCGTCACCCGCCGCGGCGACGCGCAGTGGGCGGTCGGCGCCGTGCTGCTGCTCGGCATGGCGATCGGCTTCCTGCCGCTGCGCGGCGGCCTGTCGTCCGAGTACGTCATCATCGGCCTGGCACTGGGGCTGGCGGCGGCCGCGATCATCGCCGTCGCCGTCTACCTGCGCACGATCGATTCGACCCGGCAGCGGGCGATGGATTCGGTACGGGCCGAGCAGCGCGCCGAGTTCGCCCGCGACCTGCACGATTTCATCGCCCACCACGTGACCGGCATCGTCGTGCAGGCGCAGGGCGCCCGGTTCGTCGCCGAGCAGGACCCCAAGCGGGTGATGCTCGCCCTGGAGCAGATCGAGGCGGCCGGCGCCGAGACGATGGCGTCGATGCGCCGGATGGTCGGCGTGCTGCGCGACCCGAACGCCCAGCCCGACGCGCCGCTCGCGCCGCTGGCCGGGGTGGACGAGCTCGGGTCGCTGCTCGAACAGTTCGGCAACTCGGGCGGGGTCCTGGCCCGGCTGCACGTGGACGGGAGCACGATCGGCATCCCGGTGGAGGTGTCCACCTCGGCGTACCGGGTGGTGATGGAGGCGCTGACGAACATCCGCCGGCACGCGCAGGGCGCCCGGGTCGCGGACGTGTGGGTGCGCCGTACCCCCGACTGGCTGCTGGTCCGGGTGGCGAACGACGGCGCGGCACCGCGCGCCGCCACGCCCCGGGAGGCGCCGGGGTACGGTCTCGTGGGCCTGACGGAACGGGTCCGCGCGGTCGGCGGGCGCATCTCCGCCGGGCCGGGCATCGACGGAGGCTGGGTGGTCGACGCGGCCCTGCCGCTCGACCAGGAGGTGGCGCGGTGATCCGCGTGATGATCGCCGACGACCAGGCGATGGTGCGTACCGGCTTCGGCATGATCATCGGCGCGCAGCCCGACATGGAGCTGGTCGGCGAGGCGGCCGACGGCGTCGAGGCGGTGGCGATGGCCCGCAAGCTGCGGCCGGACGTGGCGCTGTTCGACATCCGGATGCCCCGGATGGACGGCCTCGAGGCCCTGCGGCTGCTCGCCGGCCCGGGCGTCGCGGATCCCATCAAGGTGGTCGTGGTGACGACCTTCGACCTCGACGAGTACGTGCACCAGGCGCTGCGCAACGGCGCGGCCGGCTTCCTGCTGAAGGACTCGGGCCCGGCGCTGCTGGTGGAGGCGGTCCGGGCGGCGGTGTCGGGCGACGCGCTGATCAGCCCGTCGATCACCGTACGGCTGCTGGAGCACCTCTCGCCGCCGGCACCGGCCGGCGACGACGGCGGCCTCTCGCCGCGCGAGCTGGACGTGGTGAAGCTGGCGGCCCGCGGCCTGACGAACGCGGAGATCGCCACCCGGCTGTTCATCTCGGTCGGCACGGTCAAGACCCACCTGGGCAGCGTGCAGAGCAAGCTGGGCGCCCGCAACCGGGTGGAGATCGCCGCCTGGGCCTGGGAGCGCCGGCTGGTCGGCTGACGGTCAGCCGGGCAGCTCGATCCAGTAGCGGCGCAGCCGGCCGATCTCCGTGTCGCGGATGTCCGCCAGCTCGCCGCCGTTGCGCTCGATCGTGCGGCGTGAGCCCTCGTTGCCGACCTGGCAGGTGATCAGCACCCGGTCCAGGCCGAGCTTCCTCGCGTGGCTCAGCACCTCGCCGAGCGCGGCCGAGGCCAGGCCGCGGCGCCGGGCCGACGGGCGTACGCCGTAGCCGATGTGACCGCCGGCGCGCTCGAGGAAGTCGTTGAGCTCGTGGCGCAGCGCGATCGCGCCGAGCACCTCGTCGTCCTCGACGATCCACCAGTAGGTGCAGTGCACCCAGCCCTCGGGCGCGGCGATCGCCGGGTCCGACTCGCGCAGCAGCCGGCGCACCCAGGCGGAGAAGCCGTCCGGGGTCTCGACCTCGTCGCCCGGGCGCAGGCCGGCGCCGTCCTGGTGTGCGTCGCGGCCCCACTCGTCGCGGGAGCGCAGCCACGCGCGATGCAGCCGGGAGGTGGGCGCGATCAGCTCAGCCATGCCGGTGACGATATCCGTCAGCCGGGGAAGGCGGTGCGGGCGTCCCCGGGTCCGAGGCGGTCCAAGATCCGCCGGGCCATCTCGCCGAACCGCTCGAGCTCCTCGGGCGACAGTGCGTCCAGGATGAGCGCCCGGACCGCCTCGACGTGCCCGGGCGCGCTGGCCAGGACCTTCTCCCAGCCGGCCGGGGTGAGCACCGCGTTGGTGTATCGCCCGTCCGACGGGCAGGCCTTGCGCTCGATCCAGCCGCGCCTCTCGAGCCGCTTCACCACATGAGACAGTCGCGACAGCGAGCCGTTGGCCAGGGCGGCCAGCTCGCTCATCCGGCGGGTGCGTTCCGGCGCCTCGGAGAGGCTCGCGAGCACGAGGTATTCGAAGTGGCTCAGGCCCGAGTCGCGCAGCGTCTGCGCGTCCAGGGCGGCCGGCAGCTTGAGGAGCAGGCCGCCGATGGGCAGCCAGGAGTGTAGTTCGCCCGCGTTCAGCCAGCGGGGCGATCCGGCGGAGTCGACGGTCACGCGCACCATCGTACTGCGAAATTGAAGCTTCAAGCAGGGGCGGAGGGGTGCCGATAGGATTACGCCGCCAGGATCAGCATCCGCTGGATCTGACCCTGGCGCTGCCTCGTCATCGTCTCGGCGAGCGCCTTCGCGGGCGGGTACTGCCCGCCGGCCGCCTCCATCCGGGTCACCTCGACGCAGTTGTGCAGGTGCCCGAGGAGCAGGCTGACCGCCGTACGGTCGAAGTCGGCGCCCTTGGCGGCGTCCAGTTCGGCGAGGTCCGCGGGCCGCAACGAGTGCAGGTCGCCGTGGCCCGCGTGGGCCCCGGCGTCGGGATCCGCCGACGGCGGCTGCTGCCAGCCGGCCAGCCAGCGCCGCATCGTCTGCGACTCGTCCTGCCACTGCCCGCGCAGCTCGATCGCGATGGCACGCACCCGCGGGTCGCCGGCGCGGCGCTCGGCCAGGTCGAGCACCTGATCACCCTGCCCGATGTAGTCGAGGCTCATCTGCAGGAACATCACGTCGGTGGCGTTGAAGGCGGGCGGCGGCGGGTCCGGCTCGGCGGAGCAGCCCGCCAGGGCGGCGAGCAACAGCATGGCGGCGAAGAGGCGGCGCACGGTCAACCCTCCCGGGGCGGAAAGCCGGACGGGCCCACGCCGGAGGCCGTGGACCCGCCCGATGATGCGGTTCAGATCCGGGACCAGAGCGCCGGAACGTTCGGCGGCTCCCAGCCGACCAGCGCGGTGTGCGCCTGCCGGCAGCTGTACGAGGCGCCGCCGTAGGTGACGACGTTGCCGACCCCGTACGCGGTGCCGGCCCGCCAGGTGCCACCGGCCGGCGGCGGCGTCGTGGGCGGCGGCGTCGGCGGGTTGGTGGTGGGCGGCGTGGTGGGCGGCGTGGTCGGCGGGTTGCCGCCGCCACCGCCGATGTTGAGGTCCACGCAGGAGTAGAACGCGTTGACCGTGTCGGCGATGTTCCACCTGGCCAGCACGGTCTGCCGGCCGGTGAAGCCGCCCATGCTGACCGTGTGCGACTTGGTGGCGCCGGGCTGCGCGCCGTTGTCGTTGAACGACGCCAGCCTGGTGCCGCCGATGAAGTACTCCCACGTGCTGGTGGAGTGCCGGGCGGTGAGCACCCAGTTGAACGTCACCGTCGACCCGACCGAGGCGGCGGGCCAGTTCCTGCTGTTGTCGTTGAGCACGGCGAAGCGGCTGCCTCCGCCGTTGCACTGCGTCGAGCCCTTGGGCGCCTCGACGCTCTGCGGTTCGTAGATGATGTCGCCGCAGTTGGCCACCGCGCCGCTGGCGCAGTTGGCCTGGCGGCTGGGGGGTGAGGAGATGTAACCGTGCGCCAAGGCGGGCGCCACGGCAATGAACAGCGAGGCGCCGACCGTGGCGACGGTCAGCAGCGGCAGGGTGAGTCTTCGTCTCATGAAGCGCTCCTCTTCATGGGGGCCGGCAGGCCGGGGTGGGGGCTCCCGGCCTGCCGTGGGCATCGATCTCGCCCAATGGGACAGCTGCGTTCAACATAAGTTAAAGCTTGTTAACAGTAAATAGACCTAACGAAGTTTTTCGATGTCCCGCGGACGGCGATCGCATTCCGTGCCGATTTGCCTGCGCTGCGGAGTTTGCGGGCGTTGCTAGCTTTGTCGACGTGATCTTGACTCGCCGAGCCCTCGCCCTGGTCGCCGCCCTGGCCCTGCTGCCGGCCACCGCATGCTCCGCCGGCGCGCGCGAGACGCCCGTGACCGCGCCGCCCAGCCCGGCCGCGTCATCCACGCCGACGGC
>NZ_JBEZXZ010000214.1:0-14732 GCF_040638275.1 Actinoplanes sp. NPDC026623
TGTCGGTGGTGGCGGCCGCGGCGGACGGCGCCGGCCGGATCGCCTCCGACGACCTGGTCGCGGTGGCGCGGGCGGCGGCCCGGTCGGCGGCGGAGGCCCTGGCCCGCACCCCGCAGCAGCTCCCGATCCTGGCCCGGGCCGGCGTGGTCGACGCCGGCGGCCGCGGCCTGGTCCTGCTCCTCGACGCCCTGGTCGACGCGCTGAGCGGCACCGCGCCCGGCCCGCCGGCCGGCACCGGCGATCCCGCACCCGCCGCGGCCCCCGTTCCGGCGGCCGGCTGGGAGGGCTTCGGCTACGAGGTGCAATATCTGCTCGACGCCGAGCCCGCCGCGGTCGACGTGCTGCGCGCCGAGCTGGATCGGCTCGGCGACTCGCTCGTGGTGGTCGGCACCGGCGAGGGCGCGCCGCCCACCTGGAACGTGCACATCCACGTCGACGACATCGGCGCCGCCGTCGAGGCGGGCATCGTCGCCGGCCGCCCGCACCGGATCTCCGTGACGAGGCTGGTGGACCGCCTGCACCCGCACGGCGGCCACGAGCACGCGGCCGGCAACGGCGAGCGCCGCGGCGCGAGCGAGGCGCGGCCCGAGCCGCTCACCCCGGCGGCCGACCCCGAGGCCCGCGCGGCGGTGGTGGTCGCCGCGGGCGACGGGCTCACGTCGCTCTTCGCCGCCGAGGGCGCCGTCGTGGTCGGCCGCAACCCGTCCATCGCCGAGATGCTCGCCGCCATCACCGCCACGGGCGCCGGCGGCGTGGTGCTGCTGCCCAACGACGCCAACACCCACGCCGTCGCGAGCGCCGCCGCGCGCGAGGCGACCGCGGCCGGGGTGCGGGTCAGCGTGGTGCCGACCCGATCGCCGGTGCAGGCGCTCGCCGCGCTGGCCGTGCGCGACGCGAGCCGGGCGTTCGACGACGACGTCATCGCCATGGCCGAGGCCGCCGGCGCCTGCCGCTACGGCGAGGTCTGCACCGCCAGCCGGGACGCGCTCACGGTGGCCGGCCGGTGCCGGCCCGGCGACCTGCTCGGCCTGGTCGACGGCGAGGTGCACGTGATCGGCGCGGACCTCGAGGAGGTCTGCCGCCGGCTGCTCGACCGGATGCTCGGCGGCGGCGGCGAGCTGACCACCCTGGTGCTCGGCGCGGACGCCCCGGCCGGCCTCGAGGAGCGGCTGCGCGGCCACCTGGTCCAGGGCTGGCCCTTCGTCGAGCTGCACTGCTATGCGGGCGGCCAACCCCGCTACCACCTGCTGGTAGGAGTGGAATGACCGACACGACCACCGTCACCACCACCGTCACCCCGCTGGAAAAGGTGCTCGGCGCCGCCAAGGCCAAGGCCCTCGCCACCCATCTCGACCTGCACACCGCGGGCGACCTCGTCTATCACTTCCCGCGCCGCTACGACGAGCGCGGCGAGCACACCGACATGCGCAAACTCGAGGTCGGCGAGCAGGTCACCCTGCTCGCGCAGGTCAAGAGCGCGACGGTACGCCCGATGCGCCAGCGCCGCGGCAACATGCTCGAGATCACCATCGGCGACGGCAGCGGGGCGACGCTGACGTGCACCTTCTTCAACCAGGCGTGGCGGGAGCGCGAGCTGCGCACCGGCCGATGGGGACTGTTCGCCGGCAAGGTCACCGACTTCCGCGGCAAGCGCCAGCTCAACGGCCCCGCCTACCAGCTGCTCAAGGCCGACGCGACGCAGGACGAGGCCGCCGAGGAGATCGAGGAGTTCGCCGGCGCGCTGATCCCGGTCTACCCGGCGGCGGCCGCGGTGCCGACGTGGACCATCGCGCGATATGTGCGGGAGGTGCTGGAGACCTTCCAGCCACCCGAGGATCCGCTGCCGGGCACGGTCCGGGCGAGCCGCAACCTCATCGGGATCGGCAAGGCCCTGCGGGAGATTCACCGGCCCAGCTCCGACAAGGACCTGCACCTCGCCAAATACCGGCTGAAGTGGGACGAGGCCTTCGCCGTACAGCTGACGCTGGTGCAGCGCAAGGCCCGCGCGTCGGCGCTGCCCGGCCGGGCCCGGCCCCGCGCGGAGGCCGGGCTGCTCGCCGCCTTCGACGCGACGCTGCCCTACGAGCTGACCGACGGGCAGGCGCAGGTCGGCGAGGAGATCGCCGAGGACCTGGCGCGCGAGCATCCGATGCACCGGCTGCTGCAGGGCGAGGTGGGCTCGGGCAAGACGCTCGTCGCGGTCCGGGCGATGCTGCAGGTCGTCGACGCGGGCGGCCAGGCGGCGCTGCTGGCGCCGACCGAGGTGCTCGCCACCCAGCACCACCGCAGCATCGGCGCCCAGCTCGGCGCGCTGGGCCGGGCCGGCGAGCTGGACGGCGACCCCGACGGCACGCAGCTGACCCTGGTCACCGGCTCGCTCGGGGCGGCGGCCCGCCGGGCCGCGCTCGCCAAGGTCGCGGACGGCAGCGCCGGGATCGTCGTCGGCACCCACGCCCTGCTCTACGAGGGTGTCGACTTCCACGACCTCGCCCTGGTGGTGGTCGACGAGCAGCACCGGTTCGGCGTCGAGCAGCGCGACGCGCTGCGCGCCAAGGCGGCGCAGCCGCCGCACGTGCTGGTCATGACCGCGACGCCGATCCCGCGCACCGTCGCCATGACCGTCTACGGCGACCTGGAGACCTCCACGCTGTCGCAGCTGCCGCGCGGCCGCTCGCCCATCGCGTCGCATGTGGTGCCCCCGGAACGCCCGGCGTTCCTGGAGCGGGCCTGGCAGCGGGTGCGCGAGGAGGTCAAGGCCGGCCACCAGGCCTACGTGGTGTGCCCGCGGATCGGCGCGACCGAGGCGGAGGAGGACGAGCAGCCGCCGGGCGACAACGAGCCGGCCCGCCGCCCGCCGCTGGCGGTGATGGAGGTGGCGCCGATTCTCGAGGAGGGCCCGCTGCACGGGCTGCGGATCGGCATCCTGCACGGCAAGCTGCCCGCGGACTCCAAGGACGCGGTGATGCGCCGCTTCGCCGCCGGCGACCTCGACGTGCTCGTCGCGACCACCGTCATCGAGGTCGGCGTCGACGTCCCCAACTCCACCGTCATGATCATCATGGACGCGGACCGCTTCGGCGTCTCCCAGCTGCACCAGCTGCGCGGCCGGGTGGGCCGCGGCTCGGCGCCGGGCATCTGCCTGCTGGTGACCGAGGCCATGGAGGGCACGCCGGCCCGCGAGCGGCTCGACGCGGTGGCCTCCACGACGGACGGCTTCCGGCTGGCCGAGCTCGACCTGGAGCAACGCCGCGAGGGCGACGTGCTCGGCGCGCTGCAATCCGGCCGGCACAGCCACCTGCGGCTGCTGTCGCTGCTGCGGGACAGCAAGCTGATCACCGACGCCCGCGCGGAGGCCTCGGCGCTGGTGAGCGAGGACCCGACGCTGGCGAAACACCCCGCGCTGCTGGCCTCGGTGACCGCCCTGGTCGACGAGGAACGCGCCGAGTATTTGGAGAAGGGATGATCCTGCACTTCTGCCCCCGGGCCGAGTGGGACGCGGCGGTCGCCGCCGGCGTCTACCGCGCCGACACGCTGGCGAGCCAGGGCTTCATCCACTGCTCCACCCCGGAGCAGGTCGCGATCCCGGCCACGGCGCTGGCCCGCGGCCGTCACGACATCGTGCTGCTGGAGATCGACGAGGAGCGGCTCACCCGGCGGGTGGTCTGGGAGCAGGGCGATCCGCCGGATCCGGGCGGGATGCTGTTCCCGCACGTCTACGAGCCGATCCCGGTGGCGGCGGTCGTCGGCGTCCGTGACTACCTGCCGGAGCCGGACGGGACCTTCCGGCCGCCGATCGGGCTGTGAGCGACGCGCCCAGGTCCGCCTCGGGCGCTGCCGGCGTGGAGCCCCGGCCCGGACGCGGCCTCGATTGTGGACTTCGCCCCTCGTAACCCGGTAACCACGTCTCGGCGACCCGGACGCGCCCCTTGCGTGCAACTGGTCGCCCGACGCGAAGGGCGCGCCGACCGGGTGGTCGACGCGCCCTTTACCTGGAGCTGGTTACTTGTCAGGCGGTGAAGGTGATCTTGCGCCGCCGGGCGAGGAAGAAGAGCACGCCGCCCGCGATCAGCAGGAGGGCCGCGCCGCCGGCGATGCCGCCGGCCACCGGGCCGGTGACGGGCAGGCTCGGACCGTCATCGCCGCCGCCGCCGCTGCCGCCCGTGCCACAGTCGAGGTCCTTCAGCGTGGCCTTGATCGGCTTGACGTCCAGGCCGGGGAACTCGACCGTCGCGTAGTCCGCGTCGCCGACGGGGAAGGAGACCTTCTCCGACTTGCCGGCCGCCACGGTCACGGTCTCGGTCTTGTCGCCGTACGTGATCTTCGCGGTCGCCGGGGTGACACCCTCGGGGTTCTCCACGGTGATCGCGACGGTCTCGCAGTCGTTCTTGATGATGATGGTGGGCAGCTCGCAGTCCGCGGGGGGCGTCCAGTTGTAGACGACGTCGGTCATCCCGGGTGCCGAGACGGTGACGGCGCCCGAGCCGGCCGGAACCTCGACGGTCTCGCCCTTGCCCGGCTTCACGGTGACGGTCTTGCTGAACTCGCCGGCCTTGACGGTGAAGTCGATGTCGTACCTGGCGATGTCGCCGTTGTTGCTGAGGTTGAGCACCACGGTGCCGTCACACTGCGACAGCGGCTCGACGGCGGGCGTCTGGCAGCCCTTGGTGCCGCCGTTGAACCAGCCCTGCGGGCCCTTTGAACGACTGCCGAGGCCGCTGCCGCTGCCCAGCTTCGTGTCACCGTAGCGCTTACCGTGCTCGGTGATCTCGGTGATGATGTCGTCCTTGTCACCGAAGAACAGGTCGACCTGGGTGTTGCAGTTCGGCACGTCGACGGCCAGCTTCACCGAGCGCTGCTCGTTGGTGATGGCGCCGCTGTCGTCGTCGAACGCGTACTGCGGCACCGAGAACTCCGGCTTCGGCGCGAAGTAGGAGACCAGCGTGACCGGCTCGCCCTCGCAGAGGTTGATGTCCTTGTCGAGGGTGACGGTCGCGTCCCAGCCCTCCTCGGACTTGCCGAAGGTGTGGGTGAACGTCGCCTGGTCCGCGGTGATGCAGGGGGCCTCGTCCTTCACGCACGGCCCGGTGAACGTGACCCGGCCGTTGTTGTCCCCGTCCGTACGGTCCCAGTCGGCCCAGAGCGACGTGAAGCTGACCGTAGCCTCGGTGTCCTCGCTGCCGACCGTCTGCGTGAACTCCATTTTGCCGTCGGTACGTTCCTCGCCGTAGCCCTCGGCCTTGGGGATCACCGTGCCGTCGTGCAGGCCATCGATGGGGCCGGGCGTCGTGGTGAGCTTGTCGACGGTGGCGTCGGTGCCCCAGTCGTTGGTCAGCGTCCACGTGACGGTACGCACGCCGGTGGCGGTGTCGCAGTCGGTGGTGCCGCTGATCGCGGTGGAGTGGGCGCTGGCGGGGCCGGCGATGACCGTGAGGCCGGTCAGGCCGATGAGGGCACCTGCGAGGACGGTCGCGGTGCGGCGGAGCGGGGAGTTCAACTTCACCTGTACTCCATGTGACGGCGGAACGAGGGGGTACGGCACAGGGAGACGGCGAGCCACCACCGAGGGCGGGGCTTGCGACGACGCCTCCCCGCATCGTCGAGCCGACGGCGTTACGTCGACGCTGTAGCGGCCTGACGATAGCTACTTAGATGAATCTGCGGAACGGCTCAGGACGGCTTAAGTCTGTTGTGGCCCATCCGAGACAATCGCTATACCGAAAGGCATCCCATCGATGCGGTGAGTATCGATCGATGGTTTGGGCCGTCACAGTGGATAGCGAAGGGGCGCGCCGACCGTGACGGTCGACGCGCCCCTCGCGTGGAGCTGTTCAGGTGATCAGGCGGTGAACTTCACCTTGCGGCGGCGGGCCATGAAGAACAGGCCGACACCGGCGATCAGCAGGACGGCCGCGCCGCCCGCGATGCTGCCCGCGGCGGCACCGGTCACCGGCAGGCCGCCACCGGAACCGGAGTCGTCGCAGTCCGCCGGCTGCTCGTACGCGATGGTCTCGGTCTCGGAGTAGGACTCGCCGTCGACCGTGGCCGAGAAGGTCACGTCGACCTTGAAGCCCGGCTTGGCGCTGAACTTCTCGCTCTTCTTCTCGCCCGGCTTGATGGTGAGGTCGCGCTCCTCGCCCTTGGTGGTCTTGTAGTGCAGCTTGAACTCGACGCCGTCGGCCGGGTTGTCCAGGCCGATCGTCATCGTGGTGCAGTCGAGCTCGAAGACGGGCTCGGGCTCACCCGGGAGGTCGGCCGGCACCTCGGGCGGGGTCGACTCGTCATCGGTCGGGGTCTTCTCACACTTGCCCTCGAGATTGACCGTGCCGTCCGCGGACGCGTCGCCGGTCTTCCACACGGCGGCGACGGCCAGCTTGGTGCTCGTCTGCGTGGTGGGCACGTGCTGCACGGCGACGATGACCTCGTCGTCCGTCAGCTCGGTGGTGCCATCCACCTTGAGCTTCGGGTTGTCGAGCACGCCCGCCGGCGTCAGCTCGACCTTGGTCCACTTGTAGGTCGGCGAGTGGCCACCCGAGGCGGCGTTGACCGTCCAGGTCACCTTCCAGTCGCCGGCGACCGTGTCGCACTCGGCCACGCCGGTCACGGTGCTGTGGTGGGCGCTGGCGGGCCCGGCGAGCACGAACGCGCCGCTCAGGCCGATGAGCGCGCCGGCGGTGAGAACCGCGGTGCGGCGCAGCTGTGACTTCAGGTTCACGCCTACTCCTGTACAGGGGTCGAGGGCTGCGGCGCAGGGAAGCAGGGCGGCGAGCACCGGCGAACGGGCTCGGCGAAAGCCTGCGACGATGCCTCCCCGCATCGTCGAGCCGACAGCGTTTCGTCGTCGGCCGATCGACCATAGCCAAGACGGTGGATTTAGGCAGCCCCACAGCGGGCGCCCATGGTGTTGACGCGCATTCGAGATTTTCGCTCTACCGGCAGCGCCGGTATCGACGCGCTGAGTGGTCACAGTGGGTGCGGCGGAGGGGAAAAATTCACTCCGCAGTGGTCGGTGGCCACTGGTGGCGTAGCGTCACCCTGTGCTACCTGAAGACCTCAAAGAGGCCGCATGACCAGGATTATCGCCGGTGCGCACGGCGGTCGCCGGCTGTCCGCCCCTACCGGGCAGCAGACCCGGCCCACCGCGGACCGGGTGCGCGAGGCGTATTTCAGCGCCCTCGGCACGATGACCGACGTGGACGGTGCCCGCTTCGCCGATCTTTATGCCGGTTCGGGCGCGGTCGGGCTCGAGGCCCTGTCGCGAGGTGCCTCATATGCCCTATTGGTGGAGGCCGATGCTCGGGCATCCCGGGCTATCCGGGACAATATTGTCACGCTTCGCGTCGGCGATTCCGCCCGATTGGTCACCGGAAAGGTCGCCCAGGTAATCATCGGGCCGCCCGAGGGGGGCCCATTCGACATCGTCTTCGCCGACCCCCCGTACGCGGTGAGCGACGACGAGGTGGCCGAGGTCCAGCGGGCGCTTGTCGACAACGGCTGGCTCGCCGAGGACGCCGTGGTGACGTTCGAGCGCTCGACCCGTACGGCCGTGCGCGGCGAGCCGCTGAAGTGGGTGGACGGCATCACCGAGGAGCGCAGCCGGCGCTACGGCGAGACCACCCTTTGGTACGGTCGCCGATCATGAGACGTGCGGTCTGTCCCGGGTCCTTCGACCCGGTCACCAACGGTCACCTCGACATCATCGGACGGGCCAGCCGGCTCTTCGACGAGGTCATCGTCGGTGTACTGATCAATCACTCGAAGTCCGGGCTCTTCGCCATCGAGGAGCGGATCGAGATGCTGGGCCAGGCCACGGCCTCGTACGGCAACATCCGGGTCGAGTCCTTCCATGGCCTGCTTGTCGACTTCTGCCGGGCGCAGGGCGCCGCGGTCGTCATCAAGGGGCTACGCGCCGTCAGTGACTTCGACTACGAGTTGCAGATGGCACAGATGAACATCGGCCTCTCCGGCGTGGAGACGTTGTTCATGCCCACCAACCCGCTGTACTCCTTCCTGTCTTCCAGTCTGGTCAAGGACGTGGTCAAGTGGGGTGGGGACGCGTCGTCCTACGTACCCGACTTCGTCGGCGAGCGCCTGGTGACCCGACTGCGGCAAAACTGACGGCGCGCCCTTTGCGGCTTCATTGCCGGGTACGGCAGTAACGTGATCGCACCACTCAGCGTGAGTGCGAGATGACAGGAGTGAGGCGCCGGTGGATCCGCTCGACCGCATCGACGAGATCATCTCCATGGTGGAGACGGCACGCTCGGTGCCGATGTCCCGGACCAACTTCATGTTCGACCGCGGTGACATGGTCGCGAGCCTGGACGAGCTGCGCGCCGAACTCCCCGGCGACCTGCGCCGGGCCGGTGCGCTGCTCGAGGAGCGCGACAAGATCATCGACGCGGGGAAGCGGGAGGCGGACCGGATCATCGGCGAGGGTGAGGCCGAGCACGCCCGGCTCGTCTCCGTCAATGAGATCACCGTCTCCGCGGAGCATGAGGGTGCCCGGATCATCGCCGAGGCGCGGGCCGAGGCGCAGCGGCTGCGCGAGGAGGTCGACGACTACGTCGACACCGCGCTTGCCAACTTCGAACAGTTCCTGACCAGGGCACTCGGCTCGATAGAGCGCGGCCGCGACAAGATGCACGCGCTGCGCGAGATCGGCACCTTCCAGGGTGAGGATCACGAGCGGCCGCTACCCTTCTGAATCGACCGGATTGCGGCCGGTTTCCACCTCGGGTGAGCCCGCACCCGATTCGACGCTGAGCGGGCTGCTCAGGTAACCTTTCCTGTCGGCCTACCCACAGGCTGAGAGCTCATGATGCCCAAGCACACGCAGAAACACCTCGATCCCAGGCAGCCGCTGGTCGTCGACACGACGAAACTCCCGCGCCAGCCCGGGGCGACGCGTGCCCTGAATAGGGTGGTGCCGGCACCGGCGGACCTCGGCCTGGAACTGATCTCGGTGCCCACGGGCTCCGACCTCGAGCTCGATCTGAGCCTGACGTCGGTCTCCGAGGGCGTCTACGTCAGCGGCAAGGTCCGCGGCTCGCTGTCCGGCGAGTGCGGTCGCTGCCTCAACGAGATCTCCGAGCCGTTCGGCGTCGAGATCGCGGAGCTTTTCGCGTACGCGGACAGCACCACGGAAGAGACGACGGACGAGGATGAGGTGGGCCGGATGCAGGGCGACCTGCTCGACCTGGAGCCGGTGGTACGTGACGCGGTGGTGCTGACACTGCCGACCAATCCGGTCTGCCGGCCGGACTGCCCAGGGTTGTGCCCCGAGTGCGGGGTACATCTCGACGACCTTCCGGCTGATCACAGCCACGAGGAAGTCGATGCCCGTTGGGCCGCTTTGCGCAATCTGTCGAAAACTGAGGAGTAGGTACCGTGGCCGTCCCCAAGCGCAAGATGTCGCGCAGCAACACCCGGTCCCGCCGGGCGAACTGGAAGGCGACCGTGGTCTCGACCGTGGCCTGCCCCCAGTGCAAGTCGCCGAAGCTGCCGCACACCGCCTGCTCGGTCTGCGGCACCTACAACGGCCGTCAGGTCCTCGAGGTCTGAGCACCACTCAGTGATACGCCCGATTCTCGGGCGGGTCGCACCTGAGCGACGGCGAACGTCCGGTGCCCAGGCTCCGGAGCAGTCCGGCCGAGTCATCTCGGCCGACGCTGCACCGGAGTCGGGCACCGCGCGGATCGCCGTCGACCTCCTCGGCGGGGACCATGCTCCCGCCGTCGTGGTTGACGGCGCTCTGCGTGCCTGCCAGGCCGATCCGGCCCTACAGCTGCTTCTCGTCGGCCCCGTCGAGGCTTCCGACGCGGTTCTCGGCGCCCTCGACCCGGCCGACCGGGCCCGGGTGCACACCCTTCCCGCCGGTCTGCGCGGCCCGGACAACCCGGAGCCGGACGTCAACCGGGTCGAGTCCGGCGTGCGGGCGGCCGTGCTCGCGGTCGCGCAGGGCCACGCCGACGCGGTCGTCTCCGCCGGCAACACCGGCGCCACCGTCAGCTCCTCAGCGCTCGGGCTCGGCCGCTGGCCCGGCGTGCGCCGCCCGGCGCTCGCCGCCGTGCTGCCCACCGCCGCCGGCCGGCTCATCCTGCTCGACGTCGGCGCCTGCGTCGATCCCGACGAGAAGACCCTCGCCGTGCACGCGCGGCTCGGCGCCGCGTACGCGTCCGTCGTGCACGACCTCGCGGCGCCGCGGGTGGGCCTGCTCACCATCGGCACCGAGCGCGGCAAGGGCGATCGGCTGCGCCGGGTCGCACCCGGGGTGCTGGCCGCGCTCGACCTGCCGGCCGGCGCCCGCTACGCCGGCCTCGTCGAGGGCGACGACGTGGTCACCGGCGTGCGGGCCGACGTCGTGGTGACCGACGGCTTCACCGGAAACGTACTGCTCAAGGGCCTTGAGACGGCGTACGCGCTGGTCCGGCCCCCGAGCACCGGCGAGATGCCGCCCCGGGCCGCCATCCTGCTCGGCGTCGGCGGCACCGTCGTGGTCTGTCACGGCGCCGCGACCGGTGACGACGTCGCCGACGGCATCGCCCTCGCCGCCGCCCTGCACCGCCGCGCCGCGGTGCCGGCCATCGCCGACCTGATCCAGCCACAGGCAGCAGCGCAAGAAAATCCCAGAGGTGGTTCATGAGCAGCAATGACAAGCGCCGCCGGCCCTCCACCGAGCCGCTGGAGGAGGCGTTCGGCATTCCGCTCGAGCCCGGCCTGCTCGAGCGCGCCCTGACCCACCGCTCCTACGCGTACGAGAACGGCGGCCTGCCGACCAACGAGCGCCTGGAGTTCCTCGGCGACTCGGTGCTGGGCGTGGTGATCACGTCGGCGCTCTTCCACAACCACCCCGACCTGCCGGAGGGGCAGCTGGCGAAGCTGCGCGCCAGCGTGGTCAACATGCACGCGCTCGCCGACGTCGCCCGTACGCTCGGCCCGGAGGGTCTCGGCCGGCACCTGCTGCTCGGCAAGGGCGAGGAGACGACCGGCGGCCGGGACAAGGCCAGCATCCTGGCGGACACCCTGGAGGCGCTGCTCGGCGCGATCTACCTGGAGCACGGCCTGGACGTGGCCGGCGAGGTGATCCACCGGCTGTTCGACCCGCTGATGGCCGAGTCTGCCGGCCGGGGCGCGGCGCTGGACTGGAAGACGAGCCTGCAGGAGCTGACCGCGGCGCTCGGCCTGGGCGTGCCGGACTATGTGATCGACGATGCCGGCCCGGACCACGCGAAGACGTTCACGGCCTGGGTCGTGGTGGCCGGCGAGCGCTACGGCGGCTCGGACGGGCGCAGCAAGAAGCAGGCCGAGCAGCGGGCCGCCGCCGCGGCCTGGCGGGTGCTCACCGAGCGCGCCGACGCGGACACCCCGCCGCCGGCGGTCGCCGGGGGCGGCCACACGGAACTGCCCGAGGCCGCCGGCCGGTGAGCGTGACGGCTGAGGAGGCCGGCGCCGAGGCGCCCGCCGTGGCCCCGGGGCTGTGGGAATCCGCCGGCCGGTGGCGCGGCGCCGGCATCGCGGTCGGCATCCTCGCGCTGACCCGCGTCGTCCAGTTGCTCATGCTGGTCGGGCTCGACCGGGCCATCGCGGAGCCCGCCGGGCTGCGAAGCAACCTGCTGATCTGGGACGGCGGCTGGTTCCTGCGGGTCGCCGAGGGCTATCCGTCCGGCTACACGTACGGCGCCGACGGCGTGCTGCAGGGCAACGAGCTGGCGTTCTTCCCGCTCTACCCGATGCTGATCCGGGGCCTGTCCGCGCTCGCCCTCGACCCGGGCAGCGCCGCGATCGCGGTGAGCTGGATCGCCTCGATCTGCGCCGCGATCGCCCTGCACCTGCTCGGCACCAGCCTGTACGGCCGCCGCGCCGGTTGGGCCCTGGTCGCGATCTGTTGCAGCGCCCCGATGTCGGTGGTGCTCTCGATGGCGTACTCGGAGAGCCTCTTCCTCGCCCTGGTCGCCGGGATGTTCGTGGCCGCGCACCGCCAGGTCTGGTGGGCGGCGGGCCTGCTCGGGCTGGGCGCCGCGCTGACCCGCCCGACCGGCGCGGCCGCCGCGGTCGGCCTGGCGGTCGCCGCGATCATCGCGGCCCGCCGTGATCCGGCGAAGCGGTGGCCGCCGCTGGTCGCCGCCGCCGTCGCGCTGGCCGGGGTGCCCGCCTACCTGGGCTGGGTGGCGTGGCGGGTCGGCGACGCCGAGGCCTGGTTCAGGATCCAGACCGCGGGCTGGGGCACGTCCTTCGACTTCGGCGCCAGCACCATCGACTTCGTCACCCGGACGCTCACCACCGGCGAGGGCTGGGTGCCGATGAGCGTCGCGCTGATCCTGCTCGTGGCGCTGGCGGCGGCCGGGGTGGCGCTGGCCGGCCGGCCGTGGCTGCCGCTGGCGGTCTACGGCGTCGTCGCCATGGTGCTCGCGTACGGGCAGGCGGGCTACTACCACTCCAAGCCGCGGCTGCTGCTGCCCGTACTGTTGACGCTGCTGCCCGCCGTCGTCGCCGCGGCCCGCGCCCGCCCCCGGGCCGCGGTGCTCGCCATCGCCGCGTGGGCGGCGTTCGGCCTCTGGTACGGCGCCTACCTGGTCGCCGTCTGGCCGTACACGATCTGACCGGACCTTAAGGACCCCCCGTGCCCGAGCTTCCCGAGGTCGAGACCGTCCGTCAGGGGCTGGCCAAGTGGGTGACCGGCCGGCGCATCGACACCGTCGAGGTGCGCCACCCCCGGGCCATCCGCCGGCACCTGCCCGGCGACGTGCACTTTGCCGCGATCCTGGCCGGCCGCACGGTCGTCGACGTGGCCCGCCGCGGCAAGTACCTGTGGCTGCCGCTGGATTCCGGCGACGCGATCATCGCCCACCTCGGCATGAGCGGGCAGCTGCTGATGCAGCCGGCCGACGCCGAGGACGAGGTGCACCTGCGGGTGCGGATCACGTTCGCCGACGGCGGCCCGCAGTTGCGCTTCGTCGACCAGCGGACGTTCGGCGGGCTGTCGGTCTCCGAGGACGGCGCCGAGCTGCCGCACGAGATCGCGCACATCGCCCGCGACCCGATGGACCCGCTCTTCGACGACGAGCTCTTCGTGACCTCGCTGCGCCGCCGGCACACCGAGATCAAGCGGGCGCTGCTCGATCAGACGCTGATCTCGGGGATCGGCAACATCTACGCGGACGAGGCGCTGTGGCGGGCCCGGCTGCACGGCGCGCGCCCGACGGACGCGCTCACCCGGCCCGCCGTGCACCGGCTGCTCGCACACGTGCGCGACGTGCTCGGCGAGGCCATCGTCGCGGGCGGCACCAGCTTCGACGCCCTCTACGTGAACGTCAACGGCGAGAGCGGGTACTTCGACCGGGCGCTGGACGCGTACGGGCGGGAGGGGCAGCCGTGCCACCGCTGCGGCACGATCATGCGCCGCGAGCAGTTCATGAACCGCTCGTCCTACAGCTGTCCGCGGTGCCAACCACGTCCCCGGCAACCACTGCGCTGAGGTGCGGGCCGGCGTCGGTCGCGAGCCCGAAGCCGGCGCCCCGGCGGCCCATCAGCCGCCGCGCGGCGGTGATCAGCGCCGTCGGCACGCTGTGCACCAGGTGGCCGTCGCCGGGCCGCCCGCCCTCGCCGTCCCAGCCCTGATACGCCGACCACGGCCCGTCGAACGTGCAGATCCGCACGCCCAGGTCGCGGTAGAGCGGGTGCGTCGGCACGCCCGGGTTGAGCACGACCCGGTGCAGCCCGCGCCGGGCGGCGAGCCGGACGGTCAGCGCGACCGGGCCGACCCCGCCCGACCCGGCGGGCGCCCGGTCCAGGAAGAGGCCCTCGGCGCCGTCCTCGCGCCAGGCGTCGACGTCGGCGAGCACGTCCGCCAGCGAGCGCCCGCCCCAGTCCAGGTCGACCCGGCCCAGCACCTGGTGGGTGGAGCGGCGCGGGCCCGGCCGGTCCTGGACGATCCAGGTGTCGGCGTCGAGCGCGAGCTCGGGCGACGGGTGTGCGTACGGGGGGAACAGTGTCTTCACGACGTCCTCCGGGGGTCTGCGGCGGTTTGTGCGACGGTCAGCAGGCCGACGAGGTGGGTCGCCGCCAGGATGGCGACGACGGTGGACAGGGGATTCGGCGGCAGCGCCGGTATCAGCGGGGTGGCGACCGCCGCCAGGCTCGGCGCGACGGCCAGCAGGCCCGCGACGACGGTCCGGTCCCGCGCGGCGAGCAGCAGGGTGACGGCGAGGACGCCGCTGAGCAGGATCGCGCCGGCGAAGGCGAGCACGCCCTCCCGGGCGCCCGCGATGCCCGCCGGCAGCCGGTAGGCGCCCAGCGCCAGCGCGAGGCCGACGGCGAGCGGGGGCAGCAGCGCCGCGATGGTCACCGCGTTGACGCCGCCGACGTGCTCGCGGAACTCCTGGTCGCTTTCGGCGAGGTCCAGCCCGGCCTCCACCTGGCGCTGGTGCCAGCCGATCAGCGCCTCGAGCATGGGCACGGCGGCGAGCAGCGGCAGCACGACGGGCGAGGTCGCGGCGGGCGGCCCGGCCCGCCAGAGCAGCACCGCGCAGCCGGCCTGGCCCACGCCGAGCGCCAGCCGCCCGGCGGCGCCGCGCAGGTCGCCGGCCCGCAGGCCGATCGCGGCGGCGCGGCCGAGGGCTGGCCGGAAGGCGCGGGCGGCGGCCAGCGCGATCGCCGCGGGAAGCAGCAGCGTGACGGGTACCCGGGCGGCCAGCGCGTCGCCGATCGCCCCGGCGACGCCGACCGCGCCGAGC
>NZ_JBEZXZ010000215.1:0-14659 GCF_040638275.1 Actinoplanes sp. NPDC026623
TGTTGTGGCCTACTTTGTTTCATTCTCCGGGTCTCTCTCCGCGGGGTGCGGGGCGGGTCCTGGACCAGGACCCGGGCGCCGGACTCCAGTCCGGCGCCTCTCTTGATCGGTCCCTGCTGGGCTATGCCCCGAACGTCAGCTCCATGCCCGCCGCCGGGGTGAAGGACATGTTGAGCTCGACCGGCAGTGCCGCCGGCGCCGCCACCGCGAACGGGACGCCCCACGGGTCGAGCAGCTCCGCGTAGCTGCCGAAGCCCATGTCCGTCGGACCCGCGATGACGCCGCCGCCGAGGCTGCGGCACAGCTCGATCGTCTCCGCGCAGTCCGCGACCTGGAAGGACGCGCGCCACCAGTTGCCGCCGCGGCTCGGCGCCAGGCCGGCCATCGCGTCGTGCGCCGTGGTGATCCACTCGCCCCGGGTGCCGTCGCTGCCGTACTCGTCGCGCAGCAGCCAGCCGAACGCGCGACCGTAGAAGCCCGCCGCCGCGACGGCGTCGTCGGTGAGCAACTCCGGGAAGGTCATCGTGCCCGGCTCGCCGCCCACCTGGGCGCCGGTGAAGTCGCCGCTCTCCCAGAGCCCGAGCAGGGCGCCGGCCGGATCGGCGATCAGCGCCGAGCGGCCGCCGTGCCCGTCGGCGGGCGGGGACACCAGCCGGCCGCCGGCCTCGTGGACCCGGGTGATCGACGACTCGAGGTTGTGTTCGGTCAGATAGGTGAGCCAGCCGGCCGGCCGGTCGGCTCGCGCCCGGGTCAGCCCGGCAGCGGCCCGCCCGCCGAGTTTGAAACGGTCGCCGGCCGGATCCCAGCCGAATAGACCGGCATAGAAATCCGCCGCCCGGGCGGGATCCGCACTCGCCAGTTCGACCCAGCAGGGGGTCGCCGGCGCAAAGCCCCGAATTCGCATCGGCCGCACCTTTCCTGTCGTTCCATCGTGGAATCTCGGCCTTGGGGGAGGTGCCGATCACCTTACAGGCATGAATACGCTCTGCCACCATGCTCGGGTTCAATGTCCTAAATAAACTACGAACTCGCGGGGCAAGCATTACTCACAGTTGTGACCGTTACTGAGCGTGGCGCTCTTCGGGGGTACGGGATCGTTCGTTGGACCTATCCAAAAGCCGCATCACCGGCGTGGCCGCAACGCCGTGCAACACCACGCTTACGACCACGACCAAAGCCACTGTCGCCCATATGACATCCACGTTCGGGAAAGTCGCGTGGCTCATCGCATAGGCGAGGTAATAAAACGATCCGATGCCACGGATTCCGAATGCGGCGATCACCCAGTGTTCGGTCTTGCGGCCCGGCGCCCCGCGCAGCGACAAGAAGCCGGTCAGCGGGCGGACCAGCAGGATCAGCGCGAGTCCGGCGAGGGCCGCGGGCCAGGTCAGCGGCGTCAGCAGGCCGCCGACGACGGCGCCGCCGAGCAGCAGGAGCAGCAGCACGGTCAGCAGCCGCTCGATCTGCTCCGCGAAGTCGTGCAGCACCTGGTGATACTCGTGCGAGCGCTGCGCCGATCGGATCCCCCGCGCGGCGATGAACACGGCCAGGAAGCCGTACCCGCCCACGACCTCCACCAGCCCGTACGCGAGGAAGGTCGCGGCGAGCGCGAGGAAGCCCTCCGCGTGGTGTGCCAGGCGCAGCTTGCGGTTGGGCGCCCGGAAGAACAGCTTGCCGAGCAGCCTGCCGACGACCAGCCCGCCGATCACCCCGGCCGCGCCCTTGTAGAGCACGTCGACCAGCAGCCACTCGGTCAGCCAGTCTTGGTGGGTCGCGGCCGCTCCGGCCAGCGCGATCGCCGCGTACACGAAGGGGAAGGCCAGCCCGTCGTTGAGGCCCGCCTCCGAGGTCAGCGCGAAGCGCACCTCGTCCTCGGAGTCCTCCTCGTCGGTCGGCTCGCCGACCTGTACGTCCGCGGCCAGCACCGGGTCGGTGGGCGCCAGGGCGGCGCCGAGCAGCAGCGCCGCCGCCGGCACCAGGCCGGCCCACCACCAGCCGAGCAGGGCCATCGCCGCGATGGTGACCGGCATGGCGACGGCCAGCAGCCGCCACGTCGACGCCCAGCGGCGGCCGCTCAGCGGGCGGTCGATCTTCAGGCCGGCGCCCATCAGCGCGACTATCACGCACACCTCGGTCAGGTGCTGGGTCAGCTCCGGGTGGGCGAGCGGATCGATCCTCGGCAGCCCCAGGGGCAGCGCGAAGACGAGCATCCCGAGGGCGAGGAAGGCGATCGGCATGGACAGCGGGCGGCGTTCGAGGACCCGCGGCAGGATGCCGGCGAGCAGGGCGGCCACGCCGAACAGCGCGAAGAGAAGATCGGACAGCTGCACGGCAGTAGCACTGCCCCGCGGCGGCCGAAACATGCCGCGCGGCGACCGCGTTGTGCGCGCCGGACTCCGCCGGCCGCGGATCGCGGATGCGGGGATCGCGGGTGCGGCGCGGGATCGGGGGTGCGGCGCGGGATCGCGGGTCGTGCTCGGGGTCGGGGGTGGGGCGCGGGGTCGGGGGTGGGGCGCGGGGTCGGGGGTGGGGCGCGGGGTCGGGGGTGGGGCGCGGGATCGGGGGTGCGGCGCGGATCGCGGGTGGGGCGCACGGGGTGCGGAGCGAGGAGGGGGCCGCGGCGCGGGGGCCGTGTGGGTCAGGGCGGCGAGGCGCAGAGGGGTCAGTGCGGGGGGATGAGCATCTCGAACCAGACGGTGGAGCCGCGCACGGTCGGGTCGGTGCCCCAGGCGTCGGTCAGCTCCTCGATCAGGCCCAGTCCGCGGCCCCGGCTGCTCAGCGTGTCGGTGCGGGCCCGGGTGACGCTTCCCCGCGTACCCGTGTCGGCCACGGACACCAGCAGGCGCTCGGCGCTCAGGTCGATGTGCACCTGTGCCGGGGTGCCCGCGTGCAGGAGGGCGTTCGTGGTCAGCTCGCTGGTGCACAGGATGGCCGCGCCGATCACCGGCTCCGGCACCGACCACTCGCGCAGGCGGGCCGACATCCACTGCCGCACCCGGCTGGGGCCCGTCGGCTCGGCCGCGACCAGCATCGTCGCCGAGCGGCTCAGCGCGACCGCCCGCTCGACGGCCAGCACGGCCACGTCGTCGTCGGTGCGGCCGGCCACCGCCGCCGTCGCCAGCGAGCACAGGTTGCGCGGGTCGCCGCTGTTCGCCGTCGCGGCCGCGGCCACCAGGTCCGCGAGGCCGTCGCTCAGCGGCCGGTGGCGGCGTTCCACCACGCCGTCGCTGAACAGCAGGATCGAGTCGCCGGGCTCGAGGCGCAGGGTCGTGGTCCGCCACTGCCCGCCGAGGCCCAGCGGCGCGCCCGGTGGCACCCGGATCAGCTCCGCGGTCGCCGGCCCGCCGTCCGGGCCCGCCCGGCGCACCACCGGCGGGGGATGCCCGGCGCTGGCCACCGTGATGGTGCCGTCGGCGGGCTCCAGCACCCCGTAGACGACGGTCACGAAGATCTCCTCGTTGCGCGACTCCGCGCCCAGCGAGGTGACCAGCCGGTCCAGCCCGGAGAGCACCGTGCCGGGCGCCGGGTCGGTCAGCGCCAGCGCGCGCAGCGCGGCCCGGACCTGGCCCATCACGGCTGCCGCGCGGACGTCGTGGCCGGCCACGTCGCCCAGCACCATCGCCAGCCGGCCGTCGGCGAGCTCGAAGGCGTCGTAGAAGTCGCCGCCGGCCGCGTTGCCGTCGACCCCGACGTCGTAGCGGGCCGCGATCCGGAACCGCTCCAGCTCCGGCAGGTGCTCGGGCAGCATGCTGCGCTGCAGCAACTGGGCCGTGCCGTGCTGCGCCTCGAAGCGGCGGGCCCGCTCGGCGGCCTGCGCGACAAGCTCGGCGGCGGCGTAGAGCAGCGCGCGCTCGGCCGGCAGCCACGTGTGTGCCGTGCGGTAGCCCATGGTCAGGGCGCCGGTCAGCGAGGCGGTGCGCAGCGGCATGGCGGCCAGGGCCCGGATGCGCCGCTCGTGCCGGTCGGTAGCGATCTTGGCGAGGGGTGAGCCGTCCGGCTGGAACAGGGGGCGGCCGGTCTGCGCCGCGGCGACCATCGGCGCCGCCGGGTTGGCGCCGATCCGCTTCCACAGCGGGGGCAGGCGCTCGTCGGCCTCGTCCATCATCTCGCCGCGGATGCGCCGCACGTAGCGGAACCCCGGCCCGTCGTCGACCGCGAAGACGCAGTGGTCCACGTCGAACGAGTTCATCGCGTATGCCAGGACCACCCGCGCCACGTCATCGATCGTCAGCGCCGCCGCGAGTTTGGCGGTCAGGTCGCCCAGGCTCTGCAGCCGGCGGGTCACCTGGGTGGTCTCGGCCGCCACGGTGAGCACGCCGACGACGGTGCCCTGCGCGTCGCGGACCGCCGAGTGGCCGCGGGTGAACGAGGCCTGCTCGACCTGGCCGGCGCTGCCGCGGGCCACCGCCACCTGCGTCTCGGCCTCGAGGAACGGCAGGCCGGTGCGGTAGACGTCCTGGATGACGCTGCCGACGCCGGGCGCCGTCCACAGCTCGCCGAAGACCTCGGCCGCGGGCCGGCCCAGCGCGGCGGGGTGCCCGGCGCCGAGCAGTTCGGCGTATGCGTCGTTGTAGATCAGCACGTGGTCGTCGCCGTAGGCCAGGGCCATCGGCACGGGGGAGGCGAGCAGCACCTCGATCGCCGCGCGGACGACCGGATCCCACGCCTCGGCCGGCCCGAGCGAGGTGTCGGCCCAGGCGTGGACGCGAACACGTGCCGCGCAGTCGACGGCGGGCTTCGCCGGAGTGCTGGTTTGGTTGGGCAGCGTGGTCATCGCTGAAGGGCTCCCCATGCCGACCATGAGTTGAGCGTAGCCCGCCTCGGCCGTTCGGACGATGGGGGCACCATACGGTCGTCCGATTATGGCCGGTACGTGTAGGTGGGATGGGTGTGCCGCTCGTGGCCCATCTCCGCGAGATCTTACGATGCGTGGTCCGGGCACCGGGGATCCGGTACCCCTCATTGTCGGTTCCCGCCCGTCGATCGACAAGATCCATCGGGCTCGCTTGCCGCGGGACACGGTGCTGAGCTGCGACGATCCATCCCGCCGCCGGCTCGTGTTCGCGAATCGGGGCCGCCGGCGGGCTGCTCGCGGGACTACCCTCCGCTGCGACGGCGTCGCCGGCCCGGCCCTTGGCGGGTGTCGCCTATTCGACAGGAGCCCGGGCGCCGCGCGGATCGACCCGGCCATGATCGATCATCGGTCGTATCCGGCCGGGCGTGCCCGGCGCCGGCACGGCCGACCTGCGATCCGGCCCGCGGCGACCTATCGTCGGCACAGGCCGGCGTCGACGCCGGACGGGTAGCGGGCGTTGAAGGAGAGCAGATGACCGGGCCCGATCTGAGCGATGCGCTGAGCGACATGTGGAGTTCCGTGTTGTTGTTCGTGCCGATCGCGCTGGCGTTCATCGCCATCCTGATCATCGGCTACGTGCTGGCCCGGATCGCCCGCACGGTGGTCGGCAAGACCCTGCGCCGGGTCGGCTTCGACCGGGCGGTCGAACGCGGAGCCATCGGCAAGGCTCTCGGCGGCCGGGTCGAGCCGAGCGACCTCTGCGCCAAGATCGCCTTCTACGCGGTGCTGCTCTTCGCGCTGCAACTGGCCTTCGGCATCTGGGGCCCCAACGCGGTCAGCGACCTGCTCACCGCGCTCGTCGCCTGGCTGCCCCGGGCGTTCGTGGCGATCGTCATCATCGTGGTCGCCGCGGCGATAGGCGGTGCCGTCCGCGACCTCATCGGCAGCGCGCTCGGCGGGCTGCCCTACGGCCGGGTGCTGTCGCAGGCCGCGTACTGGCTGATCGTGGCGCTCGGGGTCATCGCCGCGCTGGAGCAGGTGCAGATCGCCACGGCGGTCACCCAGCCGGTGCTCATCGCGGTGCTCGCCACCGTCGCGGGGGTGCTCATCGTCGGCGTCGGCGGCGGCATGATCCGGCCGATGCAGCAGCGGTGGGAGGCCTGGCTGGAGCGGGCCGGCACCGAGTCGGCGGCGATCCGCGAACACGCCCGCAACTACGCCGAGGAGCGGGCCCGGGCGGCCGCCGAGAGCAAGGCGGCCGAGGAGGCCGCGGCGGCGCGGGCGGCCGAGGAGACGCGCCTCGCCGAGCAGGCCCGCCTCGCCGAGCAGGACCGCGCCGGCCGGGAGGCGGCACTCGCCGAGAACGCCCGGCTGAAGGCGGAACGCGAGGCGGCGGCCGAGGCCAGGCAGCGCCGGGCGGCGCAGGAGGCGGCCGTGGAGACCACGCAGGTCATCCCCCTGCAGCATCTCGGCGGCATCGACGGCCGGCCGCATCCGGTGCCGGGATTCGGCGACCCGGAGCCGCCCGTCCCCGGCGGCGCGGAGACCACGACCCGGCTGACGATCGGCGACCCGGCCCGGCCCGGCCAGACCGCGGACCCGGACGTCACGGCGGTCGTCGCGGGCGGTCCGGCGGCGGATCCGGATGCCGCCGACGAGGGCGAGCGCAACCCTGACGGCGATCCGGATGTCACGGCGGACGTCGCGGGCGGTCCGGCGGATCGGGATGTCGCCGACGAGGGCGAGCGCAACCCTGACGGCGATCCGGATGTCACGGCGGACGTCGTGGGTGGTCCGGCGGCGGATCGGAATGGTGGCGACGAGGGCGAGCGCGACCCTGACGGCGATCCGGATGTCACGGCGGCCGTCACGGGCGGTCCGGCGGCGGATCCGGATGTCGCAGACGGGGGTGAGCGCGACCCGGACGGCGATCCGGATGTCACGGCGGCCGTCGTGGGTGGTCCGGCGGCGGATCCGGATGTTGCCGACGGGGGTGGGCACGACCCGGCCGGGGATCCGGATGTCACGGCGGACGTCGTGGGCGGCCCGCCGGTGGAGGAGAATGGTGCCGACGCCGCGACGCCGGGCAGGGACGTGTCGGACCCGGAGACGACGACCGTCATATCGCAGAGCGAGCGGCGGCAGGTACTGCCCCGGCAGGCCGGATCGGCCGACGAGGAGAAGACCCAGGTGATGTCGACGCGCCCGCCCCGCGACGAGGCCTGAGCGGCGTATCGGGGCCGATACCGGAGTCCCGGTGCCGGCCCCGGGCGTTCAGCGGGTCTCGGGCAGCGAGCGGGACAGCGAGCAGACCGCCAGCAGGCGGTTCAGCACCCAGTCGGGCTCGGACCAGTCGACCGGTCCCGCGGGCGGGCGCCAGCCATGCTTGAAGGCGGCGTCGCGGACGCCCTCGGCGTACGCGGCGAGAATGACCGCCGTGAGCGGGCGGACGTCCGACGACAGGCTGTCGCGGACCCCCGCGGCATGTTGGTCGACGGCGGCGAGCAGCCCCGGGGACTGCTCGGCGGCCGCGAGGCCGGCATTGCCGACGGACTTCATCAGCTCCTCGAGGCAGGCATGGGCGGAACGCAGGGCAGCACGGGCGGCAGCGCCGCTGAACAGGCCATTCATGAGGGGAACGTTAGATAGCCCGGGGTAGTCAACGGTTCCCATGACCGGTGCAGCTCGGTTGAACTCCGGCCACCGGCACGGCCGGGAACCGGGCCAGGAAGGAGGCGGATGTGGACGACAAGGGACCCGACGACGCGCACCGGCGCCCGGAGGGAATGAGCGATGTGACGGTCGAGGCGCTGGGCAAGCTCAGCGAGGCGCTCGAGGTGGTCGAGCGGGTGCGCGGCTGCCTCTACGAGGTGCACCAGCTGACCGGGCAGGCCGACTTCATGCTCGACGACGCCGTGTCGCTGTTCGTGCGGGCCGGGCAGGCCGGCATCGCCGAGCGGATCCAGCAGGAGCTCATCGGCCGCAATGTCGTGCCGGGGCACTGGACGTTCCAGCTGGTCGAGGAGTACGACGACGGGTACTACGCCGACTTCCGCGCGGTGGAACGCGACGCCCGTGACGAGCTGGCGGGCGGCCGGCGGCACCTCTACGAGGCCGAGCTCAAGGAGCGGCGCCGCACCCACGGCCGCAAGGGCCACGAGGCCCGCTGAGGGGACCTATTCGGCGGGCTCGGTCTCCGGGCGGCGGCGCTGTGCGTCGTCCGCCAGGATCACCGTGGCGACCAGGAGGGCGACGACAACCGCGAAGAGCCACGAGGCGTCGTGGAGCAGCCGGGCCGCGACCGGTGCCTGGAACGCGGCGAGCAGAAAGCCCACCCAGGCGATGCGGCGGTGGCCCTCAGACAGGAATCCGGCGGAACGCATTCGGACAGTCTCGCCGCAATTGGACGTCGCGCCGTCACCCTTTCAGCCGATCTCGGGTTGTCCGATGGTGCCCACTGCGCAGCGTCGTCGTCGCTCAACGGCCCGTACGCGATCCCTGTTTCTGCTGCTCGCGGGCCTGCTGCTGGCCGGCTTCGGCGCGGCCGGTTGCACGCCGGTCTCGACCCTCGGCGCGCGGCAGAAGCCGGCCCTGGACGGGCCGCAACAGCACGTCCTGGCGGGCGCCCTGCACGGCCGGACCGGCGCGTTCCTGATCGTCCGGGACGCCGCCTCCCGGGTCGAGGTGCGCCTCGCGGACCTGCCGGGGCTGCTCTACCGGATCAGCACGCCCGCCGATTCCGGGCTGGCGCCCGCCGTCACCGGCACGCCCGGCCGGGTGCGGCTGGGGCTCCGGCCGACCGGTGCCGACGGCCCCGACACGGTCGAGATCCTGCTCAACCGGGCCGTACGCTGGGACATCCGGCTGCCGGCCGGCGCGGGGGAGCAGCACCTGGACCTGGCCGCCGGCCGGATCCGCCGGGTCGAACTCGGCTCGGGGACCGGCCTGGTGAGCATGCGGCTGCCGCCGCCGCGCGGCACGGTACCGATCAAGCTGACCGGCGGCGTGGGCGAGATCGCGATAGCCCTCCCGGCGGGTACCCCGCTGCGTTTCCGGCTGCGCGGCGGCGCGGCGCTGGTGGCCGTGCCCTGGGCGCGCCGGGCCCGCGCGCAGGCGGGGGCACTGATCGCCCCGGCCGGCTGGGTCAGCGCCCGCGACAGGTACGCGGTGGACGTCGGCTCCGAGGTCGGCACCGTGACCGTCTGGGGCTGATCCGCGCCGGCTGCGACAGAATCGGGGTGGGCGCAGCGCGACGAGAGAGGGGCGGTCACCGTGGAGCAGGCGGATGCGATTGTCATCGGGGCGGGACACAACGGTCTGGTCGCGGCGAACCTGCTCGCGGACGCGGGCTGGAGCGTCGAGGTCCTCGAGGCGACGCCGCACCCCGGCGGCGCGGTCCGCTCCGGGTACGTCACGGCGCCGGGCTACCTCAGCGACCTGTTCAGCTCCTTCTATCCGCTCGGCCACGCCTCGCCGGTGCTGGCGGCGCTGGGGTTGGGGGAGCACGGGCTGCGCTGGACGCACGCCCCGGACGTGTTCACCCATCTGCTCCCGGACGGCCGCGCGGCCACGGTCAGCCGCGACCTGGAAACCACGATGGCCTCGATGGAGCGGTTCGCGCCGGGCGACGGGGAGCGCTGGCGCCACGCGTACGAGGACTGGCGCGAGGTCTCCCCGCACCTGCTGAAGGCGCTGTTCGAGCCGTTCCCGCCGGTGCGCTCGGGCCTGGACCTGGCCCGGCGGCTGCGGGTCGGCGGTTCGCTGCGGCTGGCCCGCCGCCTGATGCTCTCGGCGCGTGATCTCGGCTCGGAGCTGTTCCGGGGCGAGGGGGCGCGGCTGGCGCTGGCGGGCTGCGCGCTGCACACCGATCTCTCGCCGCAGGACGCCGGCGGCGGCGTGTACGGCTGGCTGCTGGCGATGCTGGGCCAGGAGATCGGCTGGCCGGTCCCGGTCGGCGGCGCCCAGGCGATCACCTCGGCGCTGGTCCGGCGCCTCGAGGAGCGCGGCGGCCGGATCACCTACGAGACGCGGGTGACGCGCGTGCTGGTCGCCCGGGGCCGGGCGATGGGGGTGCGGACGGCGGACGGCCGCGACTGGCGGGCCCGCCGCGCGGTGCTCGCCGACGTCCCGGCGCCGGCGCTGTACCTGGACCTGGTCGGCGGCGGGTGGTTGCCGCCGCGGCTCATGCGGGACCTGGAGTTCTTCCGCTGGGACGGCGCGACGATCAAGGTCGACTGGGCGGTGAACGGCGCGATCCCGTGGCAGAACCCGGCCGTGGCGGGCTCCGGGACCGTGCACCTGGGCGCCGACCTGAACGGGCTGACCCGCTACTCCGCCCACCTGGCCACCGGCGAGACGCCGCCGGACCCGTTCCTGCTGCTGGGCCAGATGACGACCGCGGACGCGTCGCGCTCGCCCGCGGGTACGGAATCGGCGTGGGGCTACACGCACCTGCCGCGCCGCGGGCACTGGTCCGCGGACGAGATCGCGGCGCGGGTGGCCCGGATCGAGGCGGTGGTGGAGGAGCACGCGCCGGGCTTCACCCGGATGGTCGTGGGCCGCAACGTGTTCTCGCCGGCTGACCTGGAGCGGGAGAATCCGTCGCTGGTCGGCGGGGCGCTCGGCGGCGGGACGGCGGCGGCGTTCCAGCAGTTGTTCCTGCGGCCGATTCCGGGCCTCGGCCGGGCGGACACGCCGGTGGAGCGGCTGTTCCTGGCGAGCGCGTCGGCGCATCCGGGCGGGGGAGTGCACGGCGCGCCGGGTGCCAACGCGGCCCGGGCGGCGCTGGCCCGGGACCGCGCGCTGACCGGGCGGCTCTACCAGGCCGCGATCGGCGCCGCCCACCGAGCCGTCTATCGGTAACTCCGGCCGCCGACGGTACGGCGAGGGCTCATCAATGAGCCCGGGCGGTACGCTGCAGATGACCATGAGATAGGGCAAACCCGGCACCACGATGTTTACGTTTTCGGGTGAAGGGCAAGTCTCGCCGCGTATCGCAGCCTCGACTCCGGTCTACTTCCCCGGAACCAAGCTGTCGGAGGGAGGACGCAGTGCGCATCGCCATGATCTCCGAGCAGGCGAGCCCGCTGCCCACCGGCGACGCCGGTGCGCAGCAGCGCCACGTCGCGGACCTGTCCACCGCGCTGGCCGCCGTCGGCCACGACATCCGGGTGTACACCCGCCGCGACGACCCCGCCCTGCCCGCGATCGTGAAGATGAGCGAGCGTGTCCAGGTCGTGCACGTGCCCGCCGGCCCGGCGCAGGTGCTGCCGGCCGATCGTCTGCTGTCGCACATGGGCGACTTCGCGCAGTGGCTGCGTACCGAATGGCATGAGGCCGACTGGCTCCCCGAGGTCGCACACGCGCACTTCTGGACCAGCGGCCTGGCCGCCGTCACCGCGGCCAGGACGGTCGGCATCCCGGTCGTGCAGTCGTTCCACGAGCTCGGCGCCGCGGAGGCCGCCGCCGCCGACGGGCCGTCGCGGATCGGCTACGAGCGTGCCCTCGGCCGCGCGGTCGACCGGGTGGTGGCGCAGAGCCAGGACGAGGTGCGCGGGCTGGTACGCATCGGCGTGCCCCGGAACCGCCTGACCGTGGTCCCCGCGGGCGTCGACAGCGAACGCTTCACCCCCGAGGGGCCGGTCGCCGAGCGTGACCCGCAGCGGCCCCGCATCCTGTCCGTCGGGCGGCTGGTCGAGCGCAAGGGCTTCGGCGACGTCATCCAGGCCATGCGCTATGTGCCCGGCGCCGAATACGTCGTCGTCGGCGGGCCGCCCGCCGCCCAGCTCACCACCGACCCGCAGGCCAAGCGGCTGCGCGCCATCGCCGAGCACTTCCGGGTCGCCGACCGGGTCCGCCTCGTCGGCGGCGTGCCGGGCGCCGACATGCCGAAGTGGTACCGCTCCGCCGACCTGCTGGTCGCGGCGCCCTGGCAGGAGCATTTCGAGCTGGCCCCGCTGGAGGCGATGGCCTGCGGCCTGCCGGTGATCGGCACCGCCGTCGGCGGGATCAACGAGACCGTCGTCGACGGCCTCACCGGGGATCTGGTGCCGGCCCGCGACCCGCGCGCGCTGGGCGGCGCCCTGCGGCGGCTGGTCAACGACAAGGTCCGGCGATTCGCGTACGCGACGGCGGCGCTGGACCGGGCCCGGCAGGCGTACTCGTGGAAGCGCGTCGCCGCGCAGCTCGGCTCGGTGTACTCGACCGTCGCCGGGCGCCGGACCGGCGAGGCGGGTGCGGAGGCGGTCGCCTAACGGCGTGGCTCGCCCCGGTAGGTGCCGAACGACCACAGGTTGCCCTCCGGGTCGCGGGCGGCGAAGTCCCGCGAGCCGTAGTCGGTGTCCATGGGCGCCTTGACGATCGTCGCCCCGCACTTCACCGCCCGCTCGTGCAGCCCGTCCGGATCGTCGGTGACCACGTACGCGCCGAAGGTGCCCGGCGGCAGCGCCCAGGGGTCGCCCGGGTCGTCTCGGTGGGAGCCGAGCATGATGCCGCCGCCGGGCGGCCAGGCCAGCTCGGCGTGGTCGACGCGGTCGCCGTCGCCGTGGACGGCGGTCTCGACGAAGCCGAACGCGTCGACCAGGAACCGGATCAGGGCGCGCGCGTCGCGGGCCCGCAGGGTGGGCCACACCTGGGGAGGGGGCGTATTCGTGTCAGCCATGGGAACCATCCTGGCCGCGCGGCGCCGGCCGGTCTTGGACAAAAGTGAACTCGTCGGCGAGCCACCGCGACGGTGAACAGCCGGCCATCGCCCGGAACTCGCGGGCCAGGTGGGCCTGGTCGTAGTAGCCGGCCGACGCGGCGAGGTCGGCCAGCCGGGTGACCGGGGTGAGCCGCCGCCGGGCCCGGTCGAAGCGGACCACCCGGGCGGCCTCCTTGAGCCCCAGCCCGGTCTCGACCCGGAACCGGTCGGTGAGGTGGCGGGGGCTCCAGCCGACCTCGTCGGCCAGGTCCCGCACCGGCAGGTTGCCGCCGGTCGCCAGCAGCCGTCCGAAGGCGTGTGTCACGTCGGGGTGCACCTCGGCGGCGCCGCGGCGGGCCAGCGCGAGCAGCGCGGCGTCCACCGCCGCGAACCGGCCCGGCCAGTGCGGCGCCGCCCGCAGCCGCTCGCGGACCTGCTCCGCGCCGAGCGGCCCCAGCACGTCCGCCAGGTCGAGGTCGAGGCCCGCGAGCTCGCCCGCGGGCAGGCCGAACAGCGCGCGGCACCCCAGCGGATTCACGGCGACCTGCACCCCGCACTGCCGGCCGCCGTGTGCGACCAGGGCGGGGGTCAGGTGCAGGCCGCCGACGAGCGCGTCGTAGCGCCCCGGCGCCTGCCGCCGATCGGGGTGCACCCGCACGACGAGCGGCTCGTCGAGGGTCAGGATCAGCGTCAGGTAGGGCGACGGCAGGCCCCGGTGTGTGACGCTCGGCACACCGGCCTGGCGCCAGCCCGAGTAGTGCGCGACGTACGGCCGCAGCGCCGCCGACGGCCGTGCCCGCGCGGACTCGTCCACCACCATGTCCCGAGCATCTCACCGGAACGGAGTGTGGCGGTGCGACAAAACCTCACGTAGGTCGCCGAGTGGCCGACGAAGCGGTGAGGCCCGTCCGTGGTCTGCTACCCACTGTCGAATGGTGATCAGGTGAAGTTCTCGAACCTCAAGGTGGGACACCGGCTCGGTGCCGGCTTCCTCGTGGTGATTCTCTGCATGGTCGCGCTCACGGCGGTCGGGGTCTCCCAGGTCAACAGGATCAGTGCGGGGCTGACCGCCGGCGGTGCGCCGCCGGCCGCCACGGCGCAGGCCCGCGACATCGCCGACGGCTTCCTGACCACGATGGCGCTCGGCTGCCTGGTGGCGGCCGCCGTCGCGGCCCTGGTCGCCTGGTGGATCACCCGCAGCATCACCCGGCCGCTCGACGACGCCGCGACGGTGCTGGCCGGGGTGGCGGACGGGGACCTGACCCGCCGGGTGAACGTGACCTCCACCGACGAGGTCGGCCAGATGGGCCGGTCGGTGAACGCCGCGCTGGGCTCGATCAGCAACGTCATCACGGAGCTGACACACAGCGCCGCGGGCCTCGCGGACACCAGCCGCCGCATCGGTGGCCTGTCCGGCCAGATCGCCAAGGGCGCGGAGGAGTCGTCGGCGCAGGCGAACGTCGTCGCCGGTGCCGCGCAGGAGGTCTCCCTCAACGTGCAGACCGTCGCGGCCGGCGCCGGGGAGATGGGCGCCTCGATCAGCGAGATCTCGCACAACGCCCACGAGGCGGCCACGGTCGCGGCCACCGCCGTCGACACGGTCCGGCTCACCACCGAGACCGTGTCCCGCCTCGGCGACTCCAGCCGCATGATCGGCGACGTCGTCAAGGCGATCACCAACATCGCCGAGCAGACCAACCTGCTCGCGCTCAACGCCACCATCGAGGCCGCCCGGGCCGGCGAGGCCGGCAAGGGCTTCGCGGTGGTCGCGGGCGAGGTCAAGGACCTGGCCCAGGAGACGGCGCGGGCCACCGAGGACATCTCCCGGCGGGTCGAGGCGATCCAGGCCGACACCGCCAGCGCCGTCGCGGCCATCGCCGACGTCACCGAGGTCATCACCCGGATCAGCGATTACCAGACCACGATCGCCTCGGCCGTCGAGGAGCAGACCGCGACGACCAACGAGATGAACCGGAGCGTCGGCGACGCCGCCGCCGCGTCCGAGCAGATCGCCGTGAACATCGGCAGCGTGGCCAACGCCGCCCGCGACACGACCGCCTCGGTCGACGAGTCGCGGCGTGCGGCCGGCGAGCTCGACGAGCTGAGCCGCACGCTGCAGGATCTGGTCGCCGGTTTCCGCGTCTGACCGGTCCGCCGCGCTCGCACGACCCGGCCGCGCCGGC